>NZ_JADFUE010000042.1:0-58028 GCF_054967145.1 Bradyrhizobium sp. UFLA06-24 | reverse complement strand
GACGATCATCTATCTCTTGAGCATCATCCCGAACGAAATGATCAATCGCGTGGCGCACCGGCAGGATCTTGCCAGGGTGCGCATCGGCCTGATCGTGATGTCGCTGATCGGCATCGCTCTGCTCGTGCTGCGCGGTTTCGAGTTCGCCCATCTCAACACGCGCTGGGACAACTCCGCCTACGGATCGATCGTCTGGCTGATCCTGGGACTGCACACCACCCATCTTGCCACCGATGTCGGAGACACGGTCGTGCTGGCCGTCCTGATGTTCACACGCCACGCCAAGCCGCGCCGGTTCAGCGACGTCACCGACAACGTGTTCTATTGGAACTTCGTCGTGCTGGCCTGGCTGCCGCTCTACGTCCTGCTCGACTGGGTGCCGCGCTTATGACCGATCCTGAACGAGCTCCGAAACTGCTCTATTGGGCCGGCGTCGCGCTCGGCCCGCTGGCCTGGGGCATCAACCTGCAAGGGGTCTACGCGCTCGCCCATTTCTCATGCGAGACGACGAAGCTGAGCGGCACGATCATGAGCGCCGTCCTGGCCATCGTCGCCCTCGCGGGAACGGCAATATCCGCGCGTGCGGTCCGTCGCGGCGCCGGGGCGGAGTGGACCGACGCGCAGGGCGGTGGTCCCCGCACATTCATGGCCTGGCTGGGCGTCGGCTCCGGTGTGTTGTTCGCGCTGGTGATCGCGAACCAGCTCGCGGCGTCGTTGATGATCAGCCCATGCCTGCGCTGAGCCTGCTGGCGCTCCTGCTGAGCCTGGTTGCGGCGCCGGCGATGGCCCATGGCATCTCGGACGTCGATCCGGGCTCGCTCTGGAGCTTCGATCCGTGGCTTCTGGCGCCGCTCTACGCCGTTGGGACCGCCTTCTATGTCGGCACGCAGCGGCTCTGGCGCCGTGCCGGCGGCGGACGCGGCGTCAACTTCCGCCAGGTCGGCGCATTCTGGGCGGGATGGCTGATCGTCGCGCTCGCCCTCACCTCGCCGCTGCATTGGCTCGGCGAGCGTCTGTTCACGGCCCACATGGTCGAGCACGAGTTGCTCATGATCGTCGGCGCGCCTCTGATGGCCTACGCCCGGATCAACGGGCCGGTGATGTGGAGCCTGCCCGCCTCGCTTCGTCCCGCCGTGGGCCGATGTCTCAACTGGCCTGGCGTGGCGAGGCCGTGGGCGCTCGTCAGCCACCCTGTCAGCGCGACAGCCCTGCATGGCCTGGCTCTCTGGGTCTGGCATGCGCCGCCGCTCTATGCGTGGGCGCTCGAAAACACCGCGGTGCATCGCCTTCAGCACATCAGCTTCTTCGCCACCGCGCTGTTGTTCTGGTGGGTGCTGCTGCACGGCCGCGGCCTCGGGCGCAGCGTGCGACTTCGGGAGGGCATCGCGGTCGCATGCCTGTTCGTCACCGTGCTTCATTCCGGCGTGCTCGGCGCCTTGTTGACGCTGTCGACGCGCATCTGGATTCCCGGCCAGGGCGCCCTTGCGGGCGAGTTCGGCTTGTCGCCGCTCGAGGATCAGCAGCTCGCGGGCATTCTGATGTGGGTGCCCATGGGCATCCTCTACACGGGCGCAGCATTGTTCTTCGCCTATCGCTGGCTGATCACGATCGACGCGTCCCGCGTGCCGATGGTTCGGCATGCCGGCTGAACGACCCGCTTGATGGCAAGGGACATAGGAACCGCAAGTCGGACCACGACGTTCGCCTGCTGAGTTTCGACACTCCAAGGAGGCCACATGGGCAAAAGAACCGTCCTGGCGACCGTCATCCTCGCGGCTGGCCTTGCCCTGCCGCAAGGCGTGATCGCGCAAGATCAGCCGCGCCCGGGAATGTCGTGTCCGGTCGACCATGATCAGCTGGCGGACATCCTCAAGAAGAGCGTCAAGCCGGGCGGCGGCCCCAGCAACGGCGGCCTCGACAACAACGAATGGGCTGCCGTCGTGAACCGGCAGGGCGTGGTCTGCGCCGTCGCCTACAGCGGCAGCAAGGCCGACGACCAATGGCCGGGCAGCCGTGCCATCGCCGCCGAGAAGGCCAACACGGCGAATGCGTTCAGCCTGACGAACAAGGCGATGGCCAGCGCAAACCTCTATGCGGGCGCACAGCCCGGCGGCTTTCTGTTCGGTGCGGCGCTCAGCAATCCACCCTCCCCTGAGGTTATTTATGCGGGCACGCCGGAGGAATTCGGAACCGCGCATGATCCGATGGTCGGCAAGCCCGTCGGCGGCGTCATCGTGTTCGGCGGCGGGCTCGCGCTCTATGACGGCAACGGCATCGCCGGCGCGCTCGGCGTGAGCGGCGACAGCTCCTGCGCGGACCACAACGTCGCCTGGCGCGTGCGTCACCTCCTCGGCCTCGATCACGTGCCGGCCGGTGTCAGCCCGAACGCGAAGGACGCCATCATCTACGACATCGGCCCGGACGGCAAAAGCCCATCGGGATTTGGCCATCCGAAATGCAACGGCAAGGAAGACGAAATCGCCGTCGATCTCGGCGCCGGCGTCTCGGGGAATGTCGTGAGATAGGTGCAGTCGAGCACTTAGGAACCAAGCGCGCGTGCAACGTTTGTACGTTCGCAATCCGGCCTGCAACGCGGCAGGGCCTCATCAATGCCGTGGAGATCTTCACCTATGTTAATGCCCGGCCTCAGGCAATTGCTGTGGGGGACGTTGAGCCTGATCTGCGCCTGCTGCGCATCGCAGTCTCCCGGCTTTGCCCAGACCGATCTGGCCAGCCGCATGAAAGATCCCGGCCAGTGGCCGATGGCTGCGCGTGACTATGCCAACACCCGTTACAGCGCCCTCGACCAGATCAACGCAAGCAATGCGTCACGCCTGCAGCTCGCCTGGACGTTTTCGATCGGAGCCGATCGGGGCCAGGAGGCCGCCCCACTCGTCGTCGACGGGACCATGTACGTGGTTGGGCCCTATGCCGGCCCCTATCCGAACCGCGTGTTCGCGCTCGATGCCACAACGGGCGAGTTGAAATGGTCGTATGCACCGAAACCCGAACCTGCCGCGGCAGGCGTTGCCTGCTGCGATGTCGTCAATCGCGGGCTCGCCTTCGACAACGGCAAGGTGTTTCTCAATACGCTCGATAATCATTCCGTCGCGATCGACGCGAAGACCGGCAAGGAGCTCTGGCATACGAAGCTCGGCGAGATCAACAAGGGCGAGACCATCACGATGGCGCCGGTCATAGTCAAGGGCAAGGTTCTCATCGGTAACAGCGGTGGAGAGATGGGTGTGCGCGGCTGGGTCACCGCGCTCGACGAGAACACCGGTGCCATCGCCTGGCGTGCGTATGCGACCGGCCCCGACAAGGACGTCTTGATCGGCGATGACTTCAAGCCGTTTTACGACAGCCTCAAGGGCAAGGATCTCGGCGTCAAGAGCTGGCCTGCCGACCGATGGCAGGTCGGCGGCGGCACCATGTGGGGATGGATCTCCTACGATGCCGATCTCAACCTGATCTATTACGGGACCGCCAATCCCAGCCCCTGGAATGCGAACCAGCGCAGCGGCGACAATCTCTGGAGCACAACCATCTTCGCGCGCGATCCTGATAATGGGCATGCCAAATGGGCCTACCAAGTCAACCCGCACGATCTGTTCGACCATGACGAGATCAACGAGAACGTACTGGTCGACCTCGAGCTGAATGGCCAGACGCGCAAGGTGCTGATCCATCCCGGCCGCAACGGCTACATGTACGTGATCGACCGCGCCACCGGCGAAGTGATCTCCGCCGATGCCTTCGAATTCGTGAATGCCTACAAGGGCGTCGACCTCAAGACCGGCAAGATCATCCCCAACGAGGAGAAGACGCCGCTGGCCGGCAAGACGGTCGAGAACATCTGCCCGAGCGCGCCGGGCGCCAAGGATTGGCAGCCAACGGCGTGGTCACCGCGCACGAAGCTGCTCTACGTTCCGCATCAGCATCTCTGCATGAACTTCAAGGCGTCGCAGGTCGGCTACATCGCCGGCACGCCCTATGTCGGCGCCGATGTCGATATGTATGCCGGCCCCGGGGGGCATCGCGGCGAGTTCATGGCGTGGGATCCGGTCGCGCGCAAGAAGGTGTGGGAGATCCACGAGAAGCTGCCGGTCTGGAGCGGCGCGCTGGTGACGGCGGGCGATGTCGCGTTCTATGGAACGATGGACCGCTTGTTCAAGGCGGTGGACGCCAAGACGGGCAAAGTGCTCTGGCAGTTTCGTGCAGGCTCGGGATTCATAGGCCAGCCGATCTCCTACCGCGGCTCGGACGGGCAGCAATACATCGCCATCCTCTCGGGCGTCGGTGGCTGGCCCGGCGTGGTGGCGAATGCGGAGGTCGATCAGCGCGTGCGCAATGCCGCGCTGGGCTTCACCGGCGCGATGCAGGATCTGCCGTTCTACACCACTGGCGGCAGCGAACTCCTGGTGTTCAAGCTCGGCAGCGCCGACGGTCAGGACAACAGCCATGCGCCTCCGCAGTGATTGTACCGCTGTTGTGCTTGCCTGCCTGGTCGGGATCGTGTCCCCGGCAACGGCCGCGCCGAATGGCGAGCTTCGCGTCTGCGCCGATCCGAACAATCTGCCGTTCTCCAACAGTGCGGAGGCCGGCTTCGAGAACAAGCTCGCGGCGATGATCGCCGAGTCCCTCGGACGATCGCTGTCCTACACCTGGTGGGCGCAGCGTCGTGGTTTCATCCGCAACACGCTGAAGGCCGATAAATGCGACCTCGTGATCGGCGTGCCCTCCGGCTACCATCTGGTCGAAACCACAAAGCCCTATTATCGCTCGACCTACGTCTTCGTAAGTCGTCAGGACGAGCATCTTGACCTGTCTTCGCTGCTCGACCCGCGCCTGCATCGTCTCGTGATCGGCGTGCACCTCGTCGGCGACGACGGCAACAATCCCCCACCGGCGCAGGCCCTTGGCCAGCTCGGCATCGTCGACAATGTCCGCGGCTACTCGATCTATGGAGACTATCGCCAGGCCGACCCGCCGGCGCGCCTGATCGAGGCGGTCGAACGCGGCGAGATCGACGTTGCCGCCGCATGGGGGCCGCTGGGCGGCTATTTCGCGGAGCATTCCAAGGTGCCGCTGACGGTCACCCCCATTCAGGACGGCGCGCGCTTCACGCCGCAGCAATTCCAGTTCGCCATCGCTATGGGGGTTCGCAAGGGAGACCACGCTCTGCGCGACCGCTTAAACACGTTCATCGACGAGCATCGATCCGAGATCGCCGCGCTGCTGCGGAGCTACTGCGTTCCTCTGGTCGACGAGTCAGTGACGGCATCAGGAGGACACGAATGACGTCTGCCCCATCGCTGCGCGCGAGCGCCATCGCGCTGCTGCTGGCGACCACGCCGAGCGGCGCCGTGTTCGCGCAACAAACTCTGCCGCAATCCCAGAAGGCGCAATTGCCTACCCTGGCGCCGCGTCCGAATTTCGGTGGCAGCGTGGGAAACGGCAGGCCGGGCGTCTTCATGCAGGTGCCCGTCACCCATCTTTTCCCCGGCGCTCAGCCCGATCCACCCGAGATCAAGAACCCCGTCCAGGGCGATCCCAATGCCGAGCAGCGCGGGATGACCTATTTCGTCAATTTCAATTGCGTCGGCTGCCATGCGCCGAATGGCGGCGGCGGCATGGGACCGGCGCTGAGCAACAATCTCTTCACCTATGGCTCGCAACCCGAGAACATCTACCTGTCGATCTACCAGGGGCGGCCCAATGGCATGCCGGCCTGGGGCGGCGTGCTGCCCGACAGCGTGATCTGGGACCTCGTCACCTATATCGGCAAGATCAGCAATGAGCCGAACCGGCAATGGGGCCGCACCTTTGCGGCCAATCCGCTGTCGCCCCACGTGGAGCAGGTCCCGAGCGAGCAGGTCTCGACGACCGATCCATGGTCCGCCACCAAGACCTTCAATTTCGGCCAGAAGCCCTGATCGGAGCGGCGAATGGGCGACAATCTTGCCGCACGGTTGATGATCGCCTCGCTGCTGGGGCTGGCGATGATCGGCTGCGGCAAGGCCGATGCCGCGGGCCCTGACAATTTCGTCGGCGACGCCAGGCGCGGCGCCGACCTCGTCAAGAATTATCATTGCGGCGGCTGTCACGACATTCCCGGCATTGCCGGCGCGGACGGAAACGTCGGCCCGCCGCTGCACCGGGTCGGCACGCGAACCTATATCGCCGGGTACATCCGGAACTCTCCCGACAACATGGCCGCCTGGATCGAAGATCCGCAGAAAGCGTTACCCGGTAACGCCATGCCCAGAATGGGAATCCCGCAGAAGGACGCGCGCGACATCGCCGCCTTTCTCTACACGCTCAAATAGCCGAGCAGTCCCCGATGATCTCCATCAAGACCTTATTCCGCGAAACGCCTTGGCTTGCCGTCACCATCGTGGTCCTTGCGCTCATCGCGCTGTATCTGCTCCTTGGCGGCGTCTGGCTCGCAACCTTGGGTGGCTCCGCCTATTATGTGATTGCCGGGATCGCTCTCCTGCTCACCTGCTGGTTGCTTGCGAACCGCAGCGCTGCGGCGCTCTGGGTCTATGCGCTGCTGCTGCTCGGCACGATGGGTTGGGCGGTGTGGGAGGTCGGGCTTGATTTCTGGTCGCTCGCACCCCGCGGTGACATCCTGGCGCCGCTCGGCGTGTGGCTGCTGCTGCCGTTCGTATCGTCACGTCTGATGCCGCGCGTGCGGATGGCGCGAGCGGCGCTTGGCTTCGTGTTGATCATCGCCATTGTCGTGCTCGGCGTTTCTCTTGCCAGGGATCGCCGTGCGATTGCCGGAACGCTGCCCGAGAACAATACGTCGGACGCCGCCTCCTCTGCCTCGTCTGCGCCTGCTGCCGGCCAGGACTGGACGGCTTACGGCAGCACCGGCTTCGGCACGCGCTATTCCTCGCTCAGCCAGATCACCGACGCTAACGTCAAGGACCTCAAGCTCGCCTGGGAATTCCGCACGGGCGACCACAAGGGGCCTGATGACCCCGACGAGATCACCAACCAGGCAACCCCGCTCAAGATCGGCGACCTGCTCTACACCTGCTCGCAGCACCAGATCGTGTTCGCGCTGGAGGCTGCGACCGGAAAGCTTCGCTGGAAGTTCGACCCTGAGGTCAAGCACAACAAGGCATTCCAGCACATGACCTGCCGCGGCGTGTCCTATCACGCGACCAAGCCCGGCGCGGTGACTGCCGGCGGCGCGCCCGCTCCCTCCGATTGTCCGGCGCGCATCTTCATCCCCACCAATGACGGGCGAATGTTCGCGCTCGATGCACAGAGCGGCAGGCCCTGCGAGAGCTTTGGCGATCACGGCCAGATCGACCTCAAGCAAGGTAGCGAGATCCAGACGCTCGGCTTTTATGAGGGGACGTCGCCCCCCGTCGTGACCGACAAAGTCCTGATCGTCGGCGGGGCCGTGATCGACAATTATTCCGATCGCGTGCCGTCAGGCGTGATCCGCGGCTTCGACATCTATTCCGGCAAGCTGATCTGGGCGTTCGATGCCGGCAATCCCGACCCGAACGAGATGCCGTCGGAGTCGCATCATTTCACCGCCGGCTCGCCCAATTCGTGGAGCATTTCCGCGGTCGACGAAAATCTCGGTCTGGTTTACGTGCCGCTCGGCTCGGGCTCGCCGGACATCTGGGGCGGCGGTCGTTCCGCCGACGAAGAGCGTTACGATTCGGCTCTGATCGCACTCGACATCGGCACGGGAAAGCTGCGCTGGTCGTTCCAGAACGTGCACCACGACCTATGGGACATGGATATGCCGTCGCAGCCGAGCCTGGTCGATCTGCGCTCGAACGGCAGCGTCACGCCGGCGATCTATATCCCGGCAAAGACCGGCGACATCTTCGTGCTCGACCGCCGCGACGGGCATCAACTGGTGCCCACGCCGGAGAAGCCGGTGCCGCAAGGGCCCGCGCCCGGAGACCGGCTGTCGCCGACCCAGCCCTTCTCGCAATTGAGCTTCCGTCCACCTGGCATGCTGACGGATGCGCAGATGTGGGGCAGCACGATGTTCGATCAGCTCGCCTGCCGCATCAAGTTCAAGCGCCTGCGCTACGAAGGACCGTTCACGCCGCCCTCGGAACAAGGCACACTGGTGTTCCCTGGTGACTTCGGCATGTTCGAATGGGGCGGCATCGCCGTCGATCCCAAGCGCCAGATCGCGATCGCAAATCCGCAATCCATTCCCTTCATCTCGCGCCTGGTGCCGCGCGGAAAGGACAATCCGGCTGCGCCCAACGCGGCGCATCCACCCGGCACCGAACTCGGGGTGCAGCCGATGTATGGCGCTCCCTATGGCGTCGATCTCGGCATTTTCCTCTCGCCGCTCGGCATTCCCTGCCTCGAACCGCCCTGGGGCAATATCGCAGCCATCGATCTGAAGACCCAGAAGATCGTCTGGCAGCATCGCATCGGCACGATCCGCGATGAGGCGCCGCTACCGCTGCCGTTCAAGCTGGGCGTCCCCATGCTGGGGGGGCCGATCGTGACCGCGGGCGGTGTCGCCTTCATCACGGGAACGATGGACTATTATATCAGGGCCTTCGACATCAAGGACGGCAAGCAGCTTTGGGAGGACCGGCTTCCGGCCGGCGGTCAGTCGACACCGATGACCTATGAAGTCGGCGGCAAGCAATACGTCGTGACGGTCGACGGCGGCCACGGCTCATTCGGCACCAAGCTCGGCGACTACGTGCGGGCCTACGCGCTGCCATGATGTCCGTCAGCACGCCCTTTATGCTCGGCGGCGTCTTGTCCCGATTGGCCGGCGCGGGCGAGCAACTGCCGAGGCGACCAAAGCAGCGCACGCAGCTATTCCAACCACCGCAAGCCCTTTGCTGATGACCCCGGCCGGCGGAAGCTGCTTTCGCGCCAGCCATCCTCCGTCGACGGATGTGCCTGGTGACGACGCCTCGATCATGCTTCCTTCGCTGATCGGGGCGCGCCGGGCGCGCGACAGCAGAAATCGAAATGCACCTCCCGTCAGATACTCGGTCAATCTCGGCGCGAGAGCGTAACCGATCTGGCCCGCGCGGGCCGGCCATCCGACGGCCACTTCATCGCGCGGCGCGCGAACGAGGCTCAAGAAGATTTGGGCGACATCTTCGGACTGGTACAGAAGCGGGCCGGGATCGAGCCTCTTTCCGGACATGTTGGCGCCGTGGATGAAACCCGGCGTATCCACCATCGCCGGGAAGACGCCGCAGACGTGGATCTGGGGATGTGCGCCGAGTTCCTGGCGCAGGCTTGCCGTGAACCCGCGCAGGCCGAACTTGCTCGCGGTGTACGCGGCAGCAAACGGCGTGGGCGTCCACCCTCCAAGCGAGATGTTATTGATCAGGATCCCCCGCTTCTGACGGAGAAAGATCGGCAGCACCGCGAAAGCGCCATGCATGGTCCCAAGCAGATTGACCTCGATCGTTCGCCGATGAAGCGCAAGATCGGCGTCCTGGTAGGCGCCGAACACACCCGTGCCGGCATTGTTGATCCAGACGTCGATGCCGCCGAACGCATCTTCCGCCTCCCGGGCCAATCGCTGCACCGCATCGGCATCGGTGACATCGGTCGGGATCGCCACGGCACGACCTCCGAGAGCCCCGCACTCCGCCGCAAGGTCTTTCAGGATCCCACCGCGCCGCGCAGCGAGAGCTACGCTCGCACCTTCTCGCGCGAACGCCAGCGCTGCGGCGCGACCGATTCCACTCGACGCTCCCGTGATGACGACGCGTGTGCCTTTCATTGACCGCGATGTGGTTTCCGAAACGCCGGCGGGAAGAAGCCAGCGCAGTGACTGACGGAGCCGCTCGGTTCCTTCAGATGCGAACCAGTCGCCATGCGCGAAGATGACCCGCTCGGGTGCCAGGCTCACCAGTCGCTCCGCCGCGGCCTGCGTCGAACGGCCGCCAAGCCGCAACAGCAGCCGAAGATAAACCGGCGCCTTGCCGTCAGGTTTGGCGTTGCCGAGCAGGTCTGCCGCAGCCTGATTTGGCGGGGAGAGATGCTTCGGGTCCAGATTTTGCACGAGATCCGTCAGGACCAATGTGCGGCTTCGCTTGTCGAATAGCTCCACCTCCGAGAACATCGGCGCAGTCACGGAGATGGTCTCGAGCTCGGCAGCCCATTCGCCAGGGGTGACGTCGCCCAATTCGCGGTCGATACGAAGACCGGCCTCGCGCACCTGCTTCCGCGCAGCCAGTCCCCGCGCCGCGAAGATCCGTGCTTGCGGCAATTGCTTCTGCCATTCCGGTAGAAACATCCAGTGCGCGACATTGGGTGCGAGCAGATATTTGATGGGGCCTAACCGCTCCAACTCCTCGCGCAGAACCGGCGAATATCGCACCGGCGAGTGCAGCAAGAGATCGCCATTCGGCAACCGAATGACCGTCATACGGATGGGCAAACGCAGGCCGGCCGCACTGATCGGCGCGTCATCCGCGATCCAGATATCATCAGTCACCCTGGTCAGGAGGACGGACGACAATAGGGCATCAGAACTGTTCATGAGCGCCTTCCCGTTAGTACCCCGGTGCAAATCCCGGGAATGACGCTCGTTCCTGCAATCGTCATCGAAGCGAGCGGCGGGATCTCGGGGTGCGCGGGCTCGCGGTATCTTAGTTGAGGTCCCCGCGTGGCGAAGCCATCCACTGAGCTCACCAGGATTTTGCCGGGCGTAGGAACCGAAGTTCACCCGATTCCTTGGTAGGCAACCATCCGGACCATGTTCATGCGAGCAAGCCCAAGAGCGGACCGTCAGCGGTCGATATCTGCCGGAAGCTTTCTGATCGCCGTCCTGACCCTTCTGATCATCGTGAAGGCTCTTGAACGCCGGATATCGTGATTGTGCCTATCGCTTCTGCTTCGCCTCTCGGTCGGCCCTCATCCGCCGGGAATGGACTTGATCGGGATGCCCACGAGTTCCGGAGGGCGCTTTCGAACGTCGTGTTCGAACGCGACGATCAGCAGCTCGATTGCAGTCGGAATTAGCTCCGATGAATAGGAACGTTGAAGACGGGCGGACGTCGATCTGTATCCATTGATGCATCCTCTGAGTTCGGGCGGACGTTATCAAGAGTTAATGTCTTCTCTTCGCCACTAGGTCAGAATGATGCCGGTGGCGGGGCGATCGGGTAACCAATGCAGACCGGTTTTGCTTTTTCCAAACTCGCCGATCACCTGGCGAGTCTTGCTGACGTGACCACCGAGGATCTCGATCTGCTGGCCGAAATGCCCAGTACCATTGCGCATTTCAGCTCGCGTCAGGCGATCCTGCGTCAGGGCGACGAGGGCAATCAATGCTGCCTGCTGCTCCAGGGTTATTTGTCCTGGCAGGATGCCCAAGGGGCGGACGGGCAGATCACGTCGATCGCGGTCCCCGGCGACATCGCAGATCTCCAGACACTGTACCAGCCGCGCATCACCGGTAATCTGATTGCGCTCGGCCCAGCCGTCGTGGCGCAGGTTCCTCATCGCTTCTTTCGCGAATTGTCGGCGCGGTCGCCGCGAATGTCTCGCGCCTTGTTGCTCATGCTGCTCGCCGACCATGCCATGCAGCGGAACTGGACGATCAATCTCGGCAGCCGGAACGCCTTGACGCGCGTGGCGCATCTGCTCTGCGAAATCACGACACGGCTGCAGAATGTCGGGCTCGCGAAGGATTTCAGATTGTCCTCGCCTTTCACCCAGGCCGACCTCGCCGCAGCCTGCAGCATCTCCCCCGTCCACGCCAATCGCACTATCCAGGAACTACGCCGCTCCAACCTGCTGCAATGGCACGGCAACACCTTGGTGATCTCGAACTGGCCCGGATTGGTCCGGCTGGCGGGTTTCGATCCCGCCTATCTCGGCATCCGTGCTCGCGAGCCGGGTGCCCGTCCAGCGCAATCGGAACCAGCTAAAGTCGAAAATGTGCCGGCCTGATCATGTTCATGCGACCCTTTGCTCGGCCGTCACTCGCTCCTGCAGCGCTTCGCTCACCTCCGCGATGACGGTGCACCAGTCGCCGGCCGTCGTTTGGCGAAACAGCCGCACGCTCGGGTACCACAACGAGCGGCCTCCGGTTGAAGGCCACCGCCAGTCGCAATCGGCATGCAGCAGCACCCAGGCTTCGCACCCAAGTGCGCCCGCGAGGTGCGCGACCATGGTATCGACGCAAATGACAAGGTCGAGCTCGCGGAGCAGATGACCAAGCGTTGCGATCTCGGGCGTACTGATGTCGCGCGCGCCGATCCCTGTGAGGCTTTCAATCGTGGCATCCCGCTGGAGCGAGTGGAGCGCTACGCCACGAACTGCGAGATGTCGGAGCAATTCAGGCGGAATGGCCCGCCGTTTATCCCACTGGCCAACCTCCCAAACCAGACCCACGGCCAGACCCTCGCGATCGAGCGAGACGGGCATGCTCCTCGGCGGCAGCTTCAGATACGGCGCTCCCATCTCGATCTGCTCTCGCCCGACCTTGAGCGCGTGCGGAACCTCCATGATCTCGATATCGACCTCGAACTCCAGTTCCGGCGTACCGTCATGGAGAGCCAGCGCGCGATCGACGCCTGCGGCCCGCTCGACCAGCGGCAACAATTCGCGCTGGCACCAGATCGACACGCTGCTCGCCACGCCCCGAAGGGGCTGCATGAAGCGCAGGAACTGGATCGTGTCGCCGAGCCCGTGATAACAGCGCACCAGCACGTGCTTGCCCGCGAGCGGCTCTCCTCGCCAGATCCGCTGCAGATGCCGCGGTCCTGTGTGCTTGGGCGGATGCGACGACTCCGCGAGATCGCGGTCGTTGACGGCCCAGGCGCGCTCGAAATCGCCCGCGCGCATCGCCTCTACCCACTCGTTCGCCACGTCCGAGACTGACTAGCGGCGGACGAATTTGTGGAAACGGCTGAGCTTGCCGTCCTTGGTCCGATCCTGGTGGAGAAAGGCAATCCCCGCCTCGTCGAACTTCTCGAAGAACTCGTCCCAGCCGATGCGGTCGAGCCCTTCATCTGGCGGATCGAAATCGATGCGCAGGATGCCGGCATGTCCATCCTCTTCGGTCGCCTTGACCGTTGCCGGCCGCCCGCCGCGCTCGTCCACCCATTTGCGGATCGCGGCGTGATCGGTGGTCGCTTCGGCTTCGCTGTTCTGCGTCTTGGACGTCATGTGGCACCTCGCTCGCTGACCGGGCCGGCAATGACATTGTCATCGCCTGGACCATTTGCGGTGAAACGCGGGCGGCCGGGATTCGTTCTTCGCGGCACGCCGTGGCTGAAGCCGGGCAACCTGCATCATCTTCTTCATCTTCTTCCAGGAAGATCTTCGTTCCCTGCGTGCAGCCGCGGATTCTATCCCAGGTTAAGCCCGCTGCATTTTGTTGCCCGGAATCGATCCACAGCCGCGGCGTGGCGTCTCCAACGCAGGAACGAACATACCTTCCGATACGTTCGCCGATCTACTTACACTGCTGCCACGCGTCTTCCCGGAGGTTTTCGTCCATGCATTCCCGTCTTCAGGACAGGCGCCGCGTGCGCGTCGGCATCGTCGGCGTCGGCAATTGCGCAAGTTCCTTCGTCCAGGGGCTCACCTATTATCGTAACGCCAAGTCGAACGAGCCTGTGCCCGGCCTGATGAACGTTGATCTAGGCGGATATCACATCAGCGACATTCAGATTGCGTCGGCTTTTGATGTCAACGCGGGCAAGGTCGGTCGCGATGTCGCCGCGGCCATCTTTGCCAGGCCGAACAACACGCATCGCTTCGCGGACGTCGACGAGACCGGCGTGATTGTCCAGCGCGGTCCGGTGCTGGATGGCATCGGGCACTATCTCCAAGACGACGTTCCGGTCGCCGACGTCCCAGAGGCCGACGTTTCGGAAGTTCTGGCGATGTCGCGAACCGACGTTCTGGTCTCATACCTGCCTGTGGGCTCGCAGCGCGCAAGCGAATGGTACGCGGCCCGCGCCATCGAAGCCGGTTGCGGCTACGTCAATTGCATTCCCGTCTTCATCGCCTCCAATCCCGACTGGCGGCGGCGGTTCGAGGACGCAGGACTTCCGATCATCGGAGACGACATCAAGAGCCAGGTCGGCGCGACCATCATGCATCGCGTGCTTGCCAATCTGTTTCGCGATCGCGGCGTACGGCTCGATCGCACCTACCAGCTCAATGTCGGGGGCAACACCGATTTCAAGAACATGCTGGAACGAGAACGATTGAGCTCGAAGAAGATCTCGAAGACCCAGGCCGTCACCAGCCAGTTCGACGTCCCGATGGACCCAGACAACATTCACGTGGGGCCGAGCGACCACGTGCCCTGGCTGACCGACCGCAAGCTCGCCTTCATCCGGCTCGAAGGCACGACCTTCGGCGGCGTGCCCCTGAGCGCCGAGGTCAAGCTCGAAGTGTGGGATTCACCGAACTCGGCGGGCGTCGTGATCGATGCAGTCCGCTGCGCCAAGCTGGCGATGGATCGGGGTCAGGGCGGCGCCCTGACCGGTCCCTCCAGCTATTTCATGAAGTCGCCGCCGCAACAGTTCACCGACGAGGAGGCTGGACGGCGAACGCGCGCCTTTATCGATGACAAGGCCTACACCTGATGGCCGCAATCATCCATCTTGTCCGCCATGGTCATCACGCCCTGCTCGGCCGTACATTATGCGGGCGGATGAATGGCGTCACGCTCGACGACGTCGGCTGCGCGGAGATGGCGCGCTGTGCGGCTAATTTGCGCCCGCGGCCGAACCTGATCCAATCGAGCCCGCAGCGGCGCTGCATGCAATCAGCCTGCATCCTGGCCGCGCATTTCGGTTTGCCGGTCGAGATCGTTCCCGCTCTCGACGAACTCGACTATGGCGAATGGACCGGCCGGTCCTTCGAGGAGCTCGGTCGGGACCCGCAGTGGTCGCGCTGGAACAGGGAGCGTGGCAGCGCCCGTCCACCAGACGGCGAGAGCATGCGGTCGCTCCAGAATCGTATCGTCGACCATCTGGAGCAGTTGCGCAACGATCGTTCTGCGGGCACAGCCATCGTCGTCAGCCATGCCGAGCCGATCCGCGCCGCGCTGCTGCACTACGCGCGCATGCGGCTGGACGACTTCCTTGCCATCGAGATCGACCCGTCCAGCATCAGTACCCTCAGCGCAGGCAGGGGCGGATACAGAATAACCGGAGTCAATCAGCGGGTGCCGGCGTGAAGATCGTCATTTTCGGCCTGACCATCTCCTCCTCCTGGGGCAACGGCCACGCGACGCTCTGGCGCGGCCTCTGCAAGCACCTGACGCGTCTCGGCCACAGCGTCGTCTTCTACGAGCGCGACGTGCCCTATTACGCCGGCGCCCGCGACTTCAATGAGCTGCCGGGTGGCCGGCTACGGCTGTTTTCGCATTGGGAGGAGACCCGCTCCCTCGCCCGCGACGACGTCCGTGATGCCGATGTCGCGATCGTGACGTCGTACTGTCCCGATGCGATCGCGGCGACCGACCTGATCATGTCCCAAGGGCGCGCTATCCCCGTCTTCTATGACCTGGATACGCCCATCACACTGGCGCGGCTCCTCGCGGGTGAATCCGTTCCTTACATCGGCCCGCGAGGCCTGCGGGATTTTGCGCTTGTCCTCAGCTTTACCGGCGGACCGCGCGTGACCCAAGAATTCCGCGATCGGCTCGGCGCCGCTGACATTCATCCCCTATACGGCCACGTCGATAGCGATATTCATCGCCCGGTACCGCCCCAACCGCACTATCGCGCGGATCTGTCCTATCTCGGCACCTACTCCCAGGACCGCCAGCGAGGGCTCGAAGCTCTGTTCGTCGAACCGGCACGAGCCCGGCAGGACCTCCGGTTCCTGATCGGCGGAGCGCAATATCCCGACGACTTTCCGTGGTCGTCCAACATCTACTTCGTGCGGCATCTGCCGCCGTCCGAGCATGCGCCTTTCTTTGCGTCCTCCCGTCTGACCCTCAATGTCACGCGCAAGGCCATGGCGGAGATGGGCTGGTGCCCCTCCGGCCGCCTGTTCGAGGCAGCGGCCTGCGGTGTCCCGCTCCTGAGCGACGACTGGCCGGGCATCGAGGCGTTCTTCACGCCCGGCCGGGAGATCCTGATCGCGCGCGACGCGCAGGACACCTTGGCCGCGCTGGCGATGTCGAACGCCGAGCTGCAAGCCATCGCCAGGTGCGCCTATGAGCGGACGATGGATCAGCACACATCCGATAAACGCGCGCGCGAGCTGGTGTCGCTGCTCGAGCAGGCGGACTCCAGCGGCGCACATCAGCAGCAATCCGAGGAGGCCTGACCATGTGGGGCATCGTTCCGGCCGCGGGTCGCGGCAGCCGCATCCAACCGCTGGCGTTCTCCAAGGAGCTGTTGCCCGTCGGCAGCCGGCGCGACGACGGCACCGAGCGTCCTTGTGCGGTCTCCGAATATCTGCTGGAGCGCCTGATCCTCGGCGGCGCGGACAAGATCTGCTTCGTGATCTCGCCGGGCAAGTCCGATATTCTGGAATATTTCGGCGATCATTACGGCAGCGCGCAGCTCGCCTATGTCGTCCAGCCCGACGCCTCCGGCCTCTGCGATGCCGTCTTTCGGGCGGGCACCGTGGTCGGCCATGACGAGGACGTCATCGTGGGCCTGCCCGACACCATCTGGTTTCCCAAAGTCGCATTGCAGGCTCTGCCCGATGCCGACCTCTCCTTCCTACTCTTCCCTGTCGAGCGACCGGAATTCTTCGACGCCGTCGTTCTCGATGGCGACAGCGTAAGGGAAATCCAGGTCAAGCAACCCAACCCGACCTCGCGATGGATATGGGGTGCTTTCAAGATGTCCGCGACCGGATTTCGCCAGTTACATGAGCTCTGGCACGCACGAGAGCGGCGAGACGAATATTTCGGGACTCTGGTCAATGCCTATATCGAAGGAGGCGGCCTCGGCATCGGGGTCAAGGCCGGCGAATCCTATGTCGACGTCGGGACCATCGGCGGTTATCGCACCGCGATGGCCCTGCTCGCGGAAAGCGCCGGCGCCGACGGCAGGTCGAGGTTGCGGGCCGGCAGCTCGAGCGATGGGGCTCGACCGATCCCCGCAATGGAGAATGGAGCAACTGCATGACCGGAGCGCTGCTCACGCGTGACGAAATTCGCCGGCGCGTCGACGCGCTCGGGCCCTGGTTTCACAATCTCGACCTCAAGGGCGTGCCGACCGCGCCCACCCACTTCCTCGGCGACTATCCCAACGTGAAATGGCGCCGCTTCGCCGGAATTATCCCGGACCGCCTCGATGGCAAGACCGTCCTCGATATCGGCTGCAACGCCGGATTCTACGCCATGGAGATGAAGCGGCGGGGCGCCGAACGCGTGCTCGGCCTCGATACCGACGAAGAATATCTGGCGCAGGCCCGTTTCGCCGCCGAGGTGAACGGCCTCAGGATCGAATTCCGCCAGATGTCGGCCTACGACGTCGGACAACTCCGCGAGAAGTTCGACCTCGTGATCTTCATGGGCGTGCTCTATCATCTGCGTCATCCGCTTCTGGCGCTGGATCTCATCCACGAGCATGTCGCCACCGATCTCCTGCTGTTCCAGTCGATGCAGCGCGGCGCCAGCCATGTCGACATCGTCGAGAAGAATTACGATTTCTGGACCACCGATCAGTTCGATTCCGCGGGCTATCCCAAGCTGCACTTCATCGAGCACAAATATGCCGACGATCCCACCAATTGGTGGGTCCCGAACCGGGCCTGCGTCGAGGCCATGTTGCGCAGCGCCGGCTTCGCGATCACCGCCCATCCGGAAGAGGAAGTCTATCTTTGCAAACGCACCGGGCGGCCACAAGCCGACGGGCCCGTCTATCCATCCCGGAGCACAAGCTGATGATCGAGGCGGCCAAGATCTGGAACGAACCCAACAACAAGTCGCATTGGGACCTGCTGATCGATCCGGATTGGGCGATGTTCGCAAACCTGGCGATCGCCGCCGGCAAGTCGATCCGCGGCGCGCGCCCCGCATTGCCGATCGTCCTCGGCGGCATCTCGCCGATCGATCCTTCCTTCATGCGCAACATGCAGAACCGTGGCGTGCTCGACCACTTCGATGCAGTCGCCGTGCACGGCTTTCCGCTCGACTGGAACCTGTGGCAGATCGGCGAATGGCCGGCGAAGCTCGAGGAGATCAAGGCCGTCACCCACCTGCCGGTGTGGGTGACGGAGGTCGGCGTCTCCTCGTTCGGCGCCGAAGAGGTGCAGGCCTGGGGGCTGTCGCGCACCGCAGAGCTCCTGATCGGCCGTGCACCGCGCATCCATTGGTACAGCCTCTACGACCTTCCCTCCGCCTGGGAAGCAACGACACGGCACAAGGAAGCCGAAGGCTCGTCCTATTACCGACATTTCCACATGGGCCTGCTGCGTGAGGACGGCACGCCGAAAGCGGCCGCCGATCTGTTTGGAGCCTACGCGCCCGCCATGGGGCTGTGCCAGTGGTTCCATTTCGAGGATCATCGACTCGACGAAGCAGTCCGCTGGATGCGTCGTCTCGGCGTGACCCATCTCAGGACAGGCCTGTCATGGGCCGACAGCTTCCGTCCCAACGCGCACGACTGGTTCGACCGCCAGATGGAGGCGCTGGCGGAATTTGAGGTCACGGTGACGTTCTGCTTCACCCCCGAGCATCGGGGCATCGAGCCACATCACACCAGCCCGCCGCTGGACGTCAACGAATTCGCCGATTTCTGCGCATCGATGGTCGACCGCTATTGCATGCGAACCGGCGTTGCATCCTCCCCAACATCCGCCAGAGAGCCCACATGCGTGCCCTGATCCTGGTGATGGACTCCGTGGGCATCGGCGGCGCGCCGGATGCCGAGCGCTATGGCGACGAAGGCGCCGACACCGTCGGTCACATCGCGGAGGCCTGCATGGCCGGTCGCGCCGACAGCTCCGCCCGCGAGGGACCGCTCCGGCTTCCCAATCTCGTCGCGCTCGGTCTTGGCGAAGCCTGCCGGCTGGCTACCGGCCGCGTGCCGCCCGGGCTCGAGGGTCGGGTGGAACGCGGGCAATTCGGCTGCGCCTGCGAGGTCTCGAAGGGCAAAGACACCCCGTCGGGTCATTGGGAGATCGCCGGAGTGCCTGTCCCGTTCGATTGGGGCTATTTCCCGCGCACGACGCCATGTTTCCCCGCAGAGCTGACAAGGGCCTTCTGCGAGCAAGCTGGATTGCCCGGCATCCTCGGAGATTGCCACGCCTCCGGCACGGAGATCATCGCCGAGTTCGGCGAGCGTCACATGCGAACCGGAATGCCGATCTGCTACACCTCGGCCGACAGCGTGTTCCAGATCGCAGCGCATGAAGAGACCTTCGGGCTCGAACGTCTGTATGAGATCTCCGCGATCGCAAGGCGACTGATCGACCCTCTCAACATTGGCCGCGTCATTGCCCGTCCATTTGTCGGAACAAGCTCGAAAGACTTCAGGCGCACGTCCCACCGGCGCGACTTTTCCGTACCGCCTCCCGAAGACACCATCCTGGACCACGCCGCAGGCGCCGGTCGCGACGTCGTCACCATCGGCAAGATCGATGACATCTTTGCCCATCGGGGGACAGGGCGGAACATGCGCGGCGACGGCAATATGGCGTTGTTCGACGCCACGCTCGACGGGCTAGCTAGCCTTGCGGACAGCGGCTTTCTGTTCGCCAATTTCATCGACTTCGATACGCTCCATGGTCATCGCCGCGACGTCGCCGGCTACGCGGCAGCACTCGAAGCCTTCGACAATCGCCTTCCCGAGCTGTTGTCACGACTACGGAGCGACGACCTCTTGATCATCACCGCCGATCACGGCTGCGATCCGACCTGGAGCGGCACTGATCACACCCGCGAGCAGGTGCCCATCCTCGCCTGGTCGACGCAATCATCTTCTCGGATCGGCCGTCGCGCCGGCTTCGCCGATATGGGCGCAACCGCGGCAAGGCATCTGGGCCTGCCCGAACCGATGCAGGGCGCGCATTTTTAGTCGGCGGCAGCGCCCCCGATTCACCTGGGTTATTGATCCAGGTTAGAGAAATATTCGTTTGTACAGTTTCGAGGAACGAACATTCCTTGCATCGCTTCTGACTCCAAACGTGACCAGCGCGCAGGTCGTCCGACCACCCAACAGGTGCGCTTCACCTCACATCATCGAGCGATCCCGAACGGATCGGTCTCACGATTGTACGGAGCGGTGAATGACGCGAGTATTGATCACAGGGGGCGCGGGCTTCATCGGCTCTCATGCGACGGATGTGCTGCTTGCCGCCGGCTACGAGGTTCGCCTGCTCGACAATCTCTCGCCGCAGGTCCACGGCGGCAACCGCCAGCGTCCATCCTACCTCGCCGACGATGCCGAACTCGTTGTCGGCGACGTCACCGACAGCCTCGCCGTAGAGCACGCCTTGCGCGGGGCCGACATGGTCCTGCATCTTGCGTCCGCCGTCGGCGTCGGCCAGAGCATGTATGATATCGAGCCTTACGTGCGGACCAACGAGCTCGGCACCGCCGTTCTCCTCCAGGCGTTGTCGAGGCGTCCCGTCGAACGGCTGGTCGTCGCCTCCTCGATGAGCGTCTACGGCGAAGGCCTCTATCGGCGGCCCGATCAGAGCGTCGTTGCCTGCGACGAGCGATCAATCGAACAGCTCCGCCGCGGCGAATGGGAATTGTGCGACACGGCCGGCCATCCGCTCCAGCCCGTACCTACGCCGGAGACCAAGCCGCCTTCCCTGAGCTCGGTCTACGCGCTGAACAAATTTGCGCAGGAGCGCATGTGCCTGATCACGGGCAAGGCTTACGGCATCCCCACCGCGGCGCTGCGCTTCTTCAATGTGTTCGGTCCGCGCCAGGCCCTGTCAAACCCGTACACCGGCGTACTCGCGATCTTTGCCGCGCGGCTGCTCAACGGACGACCGCCGCTGGTGTTCGAGGACGGCGAGCAGCGGCGCGACTTCGTTCATGTGCATGACGTCGCCCGTGCCTGCCGCATCGCGCTGGAAGCGGAGCATGCGCAGGACGTCTTCAATGTCGGCTCCGGCCAAAGCCGGAGCATCCTGTCTGTTGCCGAGGACCTCGCAGAGGTCATGGGGCGGCGCGACATCGCGCCCGAGATCACGCGAAAATACCGCGCCGGCGATATCAGGCACTGCTTTGCGGATATCGGCAAAACGCGCGACCTGCTCGGCTTCGAGCCCCAGGTGACCTTCAAGGACGGCCTCGAGGAGCTCGCGGACTATCTCGCGGACCAGATCGCCGATGACCAGGCCGAACGGGCCACCCAGGAGCTGCTGCAACGAGGATTGGTTGCGTGATGAATGAGCGAGACAACAAGCCCGTCCTAATCACCGGCGGCTGCGGCTTCATCGGATGCAATCTTGCGGACAGGCTGGCAGGGCGCGGCGAGCGCGTGCTGGTGCTGGACAATATGGCCCGCGCCGGCGTGCGCGAGAACGCACAATGGCTGAAATCCAGGCATGGCGATCTCGTCACCATCACGATGTCAGACATTCGCGAGCCGATCCCGGTGATCGACGCCGTGCGCGAGGCCCGGGCCGTGCTGCATTTGGCCGCTCAGGTCGCCGTGACCGACAGCGTGAGCGACCCGTCCGCCGATTTCGAGATCAACGCGCGCGGCACCCTGAACGTGCTCGAAGCGGTTCGACTGCATAACAGCACCGCGCCGGTGGTGTTTGCGTCCACCAACAAGGTCTATGGCCGCCTGATCGAGGACAGTGAGATCGCCCTCACCGGCCGTCGTTATACGCCTACCAGCGACCTCCTGGCCGGCGGCATCTCCGAGAATGCGCCACTCGACTTCTACAGTCCCTACGGCTGCTCCAAGGGGACCGCGGATCAGTACGTCCATGACTATGCGCGGGTCTATGGTCTCCAGACCGTGGTGATGCGCATGAGCTGCATCTATGGGCCGCGCCAGTTCGGCACCGAGGATCAGGGCTGGATCGCACATTTCCTGCTGAGCGCGATCCGCGGCAAGCCTCTGACGATCTATGGCGATGGCTATCAAGTCCGCGACGCGCTGCATGTGTCGGATGCAGCCTCTGCCTGGCTCGCCGTGCTCGATCGGGTCGCGCTCGCGCGCGGACGCGTGTTCAATCTCGGCGGCGGACCGGCCAACGCCATCAGCCTGCGGGAATTGATCGAGCAGATTGCCGAACTCACCGGCCGCGAGGTCACCTACGGCTTTGCCGATTGGCGCCCCGGCGATCAGCCCTGGTACGTCACTGACACCCGCGCGCTGTCGACGACCCTCGGATGGGCGCCGCAGGTGTCGGTCGCCGAGGGCCTTCGCTCGCTGCACGCCTGGCTGGACGGCCGTTTCGGAGAAACACAAGGCAACCGTGGGGCTCTCGCATGACGCGGGTCGCCCTGATCAATCCGAATTGGGATTTTGGTGGCAGCATCTATTTCGGCTGCAGGTCCCCTCACCTTCCGCTCGAGCTCGGCATCTCCGAGCATTATCTGAAAGCGGCCGGGCACCGGACGCTGTTGCTCGACGCGCACATGTTCGATCTGTCGTGCCAGGACATCGAGGCCGAATTGCGCGCGTTCGGTCCCGACCTGATCGTCATCACGACAGCCCCGACCTACCTGTTCTGGCGGTGCGCACCGCCGGAGCTTCGCGTTCCGCAGGAGCTGGCGCTGGCGGTGCGGGATCTGGCACCAGTGCTCGTCGCCGTCGGTCCGCACGGCTCGACCACGCCGCGAGCGGCCCTCAGGAAGCTCGGCGTCGACATCATCGTGATGGGCGAATGTGAACGATCCTTGCTGCGCCTCGCCAACGGGGAGCGGGACTTTGCCGGCCTATGCTTTGCGGACGGCACTTCGGTCAGGGTCAATGGCGGGCCGCAGGCCGTCGAGTTCAGGGATCAGCCAGCGCTCGACTGGCCGGACGAGATGATCCGGCGGCATCGTCACCACCATCACCGGTTCGAGGCAGAGCCGGTGGGCCCCGGCGCAGAAGTCGAGGCGTCGCGAGGATGCCCTTACAACTGCACGTTCTGCGCCAAGGAGAATTTTCGCAACGCCTATCGCAAGCGGCCGCCATCGATCATTCTCGACGAGATCGATCGCCTGCGCGAGCAAGGCGTCGAATATGTCTACTTCATCGACGAGATCTTCCTGCCAAACCCCGAGCTCCTGGAAGGGCTGAGCACGCGCGGCCTCAAGTTCGGGGTGCAGACGCGCATCGATCTCTGGAAACCGGATATGCTTGCACTGCTCGGCCGCGCCGGTTGCGTCTCGATCGAGGCCGGAATCGAGAGCCTCACCGTCGAGGGGCGCGCGGTGCTCGCCAAGAACTGCAAGATGACAACCGACCAGCTCGCCGACCGGCTGGTCGAAGCTCGCCGCCACGTTCCCTTCGTGCAGGCCAATCTGATCGAGGTGCCCGAGGACGACGATCCCGTGGTGCAGCGCTGGCGCCGCAAGATGCAGGATGCCGGCATTTGGGCGAACGATCCGGTCCCGCTGTATCCCTATCCCGGCTCGCCGGATTACCGAAAGCTGTGGGGCGAAGCCGACGATTTCGCCTGGGAGCGCGCGCATCGGCACTATCTCGGGATGTTCGATCAGTTCAGCGACGTGCAGAACGACCGGCCAATTCCGCTCGATGCCCTCGAACATCCGGTGGCACCATGAGCCAAGGTTCGGACATCAGGATCCTGATGACGACCGACACTGTGGGCGGCGTGTGGACCTATTCCTGCGCCCTCGCCGCGAGCCTTGCCGCCTCGGGCGCCGAAGTCACCTTGGCAACGCTGGGCCCCCGCGCGCGTGCCGACCAGCACGAAATGCTGTGTGACTCCCGAGTCCGCCTGATCGAAACCGACCTCGCTCTTGAATGGCAGGACCCGGAAGGACGAGACCTGCCCAATGCCCACCGCACCCTCGCCGCGCTCGAAGCGCAGTTCAGGCCGGACATCGTCCACCTTAACAGTTTCCGGGAGGCGACCTTGTCGTGGCGCGCGCCGACCGTTCTCGTGGCGCATTCCTGCGTCAATTCGTGGGCGCTGGCCTGCCGGGATTCGGACTGGCTCGGCGAACCCCGGTGGACGCGTTATACGGAGCGGGTGGCCGCGGCGCTCGACAGCACGCAGGCGTGGGTTTGCCCCAGCCGGTCCTTTCACGATGACCTCGTGGAGATCTATCGTCCCCGCTCACCCGGAGCCGTGATCTGGAACGGGATTGCGGCGAGCGCCTTTCCCAATCGCAAGCGGGAGCTGATCTTCGCGGCCGGCCGGCTGTGGGATCGTGCCAAGAACATCGAGGTTTTGGCAGCGGCTGCGCCCGGGCTGGATTGGCCGGTTCAGGTCGCGGGACCTGCTGACGCAGATCCGTCTGCGAGCATCTGCTGGCTAGGCCCATTGTCCCACAGCGCCTTGCGTGGACACCTCCAGCACGCCGCTATCTTTGCAAGCCCCGCGCTGTACGAGCCGTTCGGCCTCTCGGTTCTGGAGGCCGCCGCTGCCGGCTGTGCGCTCGTGCTGTCGGATATTGCAACATTCCGGGAATTGTGGAGCGGAGCGGCAAGGTTCTTTGAGCCCGGTGACAGTCAGGCGCTGCACCGCATACTCGCCGAACTCTGCGCCGATGATATCGAGAGAACGCGCCTGCAGCGCGCCGCCTATGAACATTCCCTGAGCTATTCGCTGGCGCGCACGACCAGCGCCTATCTGAAGCTCTACCAAGGGCTGCTCGCTTCCAATCGCCCGTCGCCCCAAGCCGGTCAGGTCGAGGTGCACGCATGAAATGCGTCCTGTTCTACCACGCGTTCACCTCCTGCTGGAACAACGGCAACGCTCATTTCCTGCGCGGCTATGCCCGCGAGCTGCATGCGCTCGGTCACGAGGTCGTCGTGTTCGAGCCGGTCGATGGCTGGAGCCGATTGAACGCCATCCGCGAGAGCGGCAGCCAGGCGCTGCAAGACATCGGCCGGCTGTTCCCCGGCGTCTCAATTCGTCGCTACGATGCTTCACTCGATTTCGACGAAGCACTGGATGGTGCCGATCTCGTCATCGTACACGAATGGAATTCGCCCGAGGTGATCGAGCAGATCGGATACAGGCGCGCGCACGGAGCTCCGTTCGCGTTGCTGTTTCACGACACCCATCATCGCGCGATCACTGCGCCGGATGAGCTCGCGCAGTTCGACCTCGATGCGTTCGACGGCGTGCTCGCCTTCGGCGAGGTGCTTCGCCAGATCTACATCAAGCTCGGCTGGGGGGATCGAGCCTATACCTGGCACGAGGCCGCCGACACCGCCATGTATCACCCCCTGCCGCACGTCGAGCGCACCGACGATCTGGTCTGGATTGGCAATTGGGGCGACGGCGAACGGAGCGCCGAGCTCAATGAGTTCCTCGTCGAGCCCGTCGCCGAACTTGGCTTGCGAGCGAACGTCTACGGCGTTCGTTACTCCGACGATGCGCTCCAGATCATCCAGGCTGCGGGCATCCGATATGGTGGATGGCTGCCGGCGCACTGGGCTCCGGTCGCCTTCGCCGGAGCGCGCGCGACCGTCCACGTTCCTCGCGGCCCTTATGTGCGGTCGCTTCCAGGCATTCCCACCATCCGTGTGTTCGAGGCGCTCGCCTGCGGCATTCCCTTGGTCTCCGCGCCGTGGTCCGACGAGGAAAGCCTGTTTCCGGATCGCGCTTATCTCCAGGCCGCCAACGGCGCAGAGATGAAGCGTGCACTCCGTGCTGTTCTCGATGATCGGGAGCTGTCCGCCGCCATGGTGGCCACCGGGCTGCGGACGATCCGGGAGCGCCATACTTGCCGCCATCGCGCACAACAGCTTGTGGGCATTGTCGAGGCCATTCGTGCCTCCGACACCTCGTCACGGCCTGAGCGTTACATCGGAGCTTCCGCATGAAGATCTGCTTCTTCGGATCAAGCCTCGTTTCGTCCTACTGGAACGGTGCCGCCACTTATTACCGCGGTATGCTCAAGCAGATTGCGGCGCTCGGACATGACATCACGTTCTTCGAGCCCGACGCCTTCGAGCGACAGGCCCATCGCGACATCGCCGATCCCGACTGGGCCAAAGTCGTCGTCTACCCCGCAACTGCCGATGGCTGGCGCGGCTCGCTCGAGACAGCTGCGCGTTCGTCCGACATGCTGATCAAGGCCAGCGGCGTCGGTGTGTTCGATCAGGAGCTGGAGATCGCGGTTGCGGCCCTGCCCTCCCGAACCATGCGGATCTACTGGGACGTCGATGCTCCCGCGACGCTCGAAGCGATGGCAAACGATTCCGCGCATCATCTGCGGCGCGCGATTCTATCCTACGACATGGTCCTGACCTATGGCGGTGGCGACGGCGTCGTAACGGCCTACCGCGCTATGGGCGCGCGGGATTGCGTGCCGATCTATAACGCGCTCGATCCCGAGACGCATTTTCCGTCCCCGTCCAAGCCGGACTTCGCCTGCGATCTCAGCCTGCTGGCAAATCGCCTGCCCGATCGCGAGCAGCGGGTCGAACACTTCTTCCTCGACGTCGCACGCGAGCTGCCTGGCAAGACGTTCGTTCTCGGCGGCTCCGGCTGGGAGACGAAAGACACGCCCGGCAACCTCCGCAAGGTCGGGCATGTCGGCACCAGCGAGCACAACGCCTTCTTCGGCTCCGGTCTCGCCACGCTCAACGTCAATCGCGACAGCATGGCGCGTTATGGTTTCTCGCCGCCGACGCGGGTGTTCGAGGCGATCGGCGCCGGCGCCTGCCTGATCACCGATAAGTGGGACGGCATCGACCATTTCCTCGAGCCGGATCGCGAAGTGCTCGTGGCTGCGAGCGGGGCCGAAATTGCCGGCCATCTCGACGCCCTCGATCCCGATCGCGCCGCTGCGATCGCCGGCCGAGCCCGCGCGCGCATCCTGGGCCAGCACA
This sequence comes from Bradyrhizobium sp. UFLA06-24, assembly GCF_054967145.1. Lineage (NCBI taxonomy): Bacteria > Pseudomonadati > Pseudomonadota > Alphaproteobacteria > Hyphomicrobiales > Nitrobacteraceae > Bradyrhizobium > Bradyrhizobium sp. UFLA06-24. The sequence continues at coordinate 31,122 of NZ_JADFUE010000042.1, read as the reverse complement.
CCTATCGGCAACGCGCCCGTCAATTCAACGATCTCTTTGTCGGAAGCAGCTCGCGCATCGAGGCAGCAGAATGAACCTCAATATCGTCGTCGTCGGTCTCTCGGTCACATCGTCATGGGGCAATGGTCACGCCACGACCTACCGCGCCCTGATCGAGGCCCTCGCGCGACGAGGCCACCATGTCACGTTCCTTGAACGCGACGTCGCCTGGTATCGGCAGCATCGCGATCTCACGAAGCCGTCGTCCTGGACTGTCGAGCTCTATCAGTCGCCCAAGGACGTGCCTCGCCGCTTCGGCAAGCTGATCCGGGACGCGGACCTCGTCATGATCGGCTCTTACGTGCCTGACGGCATCGCGATCTCCGAGTGGATCACGAGTCAGGCACGGGGAATCACCGCGTTCTACGACATCGATACCCCCGTGACGCTGGCGAAGCTCGACCACGGCCTCGACTATTTGTCGGCCGCGATGATCCCGCGCTTTGATCTCTATCTGTCATTTGCCGGCGGTCCGGTGCCCGGCATGATCGAACAGCGGTACGGCAGCCCGATGGCGCGCGTTCTCTATTGTAGTGCCGACACGGAAGCCTACACGCCGCAACAGGCGCAGGCGAGATGGGCCCTTGGCTATCTCGGAACCTATAGCGAAGACCGGCAGCCGGTTCTTGAACAGTTGCTGCTGTCGCCAGCGCGTACTCTGTCGTCGGCCCAATTCGCGGTCGCAGGCGCGCAATATCCCGCTGATATCGCCTGGCCCGGCAATGTCATGCGGATCGAGCACCTCCCGCCGAAACAGCACCCGGCGTTTTACGCGGAGCAGCGGTTTACCCTCAACGCGACCCGCGCCGACATGCGCGCGCTGGGCTTCTCGCCGAGCGTTCGCCTGTTCGAAGCGGCAGCCTGCGGCACGCCCGTGATTTCAGACCGATGGCCGGGCATAGAAACCATCTTCGAGCCGTCGCGCGAAATCCTGCTGGCCTCGACCGCGCGCGACGTCATCGAGATCCTGCGCGACATGCCCGAGGAGCGTCGCCGTGCCATCGCGGAGAGTGCACGCCGGCGCGTTCTGACCGACCACACCTCCGACCAGCGGGCTCGCCAGCTGGAGAGCTATTACGCCGAAGCGGCCGCGCGACGCCGCCGCAAATCCGCGCGGCTTCCCGCCCGCCGCCCGATGCAAGTCGCCGAACTCTAAAGAGAGCTTGCCATGACGCTCCAGACCCGCATTCCGTCCCTTCATCGCTCGCCGACCGCCCTGATTGCCGGTGGCGCGGGCTTCATCGGCTCTCATCTCTGCGACTCGCTCCTGCAACGCGGCCACAGGGTGATCTGCCTGGACAATTTGTTCACGGGCAGCATCGACAATATCAGGCCGCTGCTGAATCATCCGCACTTCCGCTTCATCGATCACGATGTCCGCGAGCCGATCGAAATCGACGACCAGATCGAGCGCATCTACAGCCTCGCCTGTCCCGCTTCGCCCCGACATTACCAGAAGGACCCCATCGGAACGATGAAGACATGCGTGCTCGGCGCCATCAACATGCTCGAACTCGCGCGCCTGAAGGGCGCCAGAATCCTGCAGGCCTCCACCAGCGAGGTCTATGGCGATCCGGAGGTGCATCCGCAGCCGGAATCCTATCTCGGCAACGTCAATCCGATCGGACCGCGAGCCTGCTACGACGAGGGCAAGCGCGCCGCCGAGACGCTGATGTTCGACCACCACCGCACACACGGAACCGAGATCAAGGTCGCGCGCATATTCAACACCTATGGCCCGCGCATGCTGGAGAACGACGGCCGCGTCGTTTCCAACTTCATCGTGCAGGCCCTGCGCGGCGAGCCGATCACGATCTATGGCGGCGGCACGCAAACCCGGAGCTTCTGTTTCGTCGACGATCTCGTGCGCGGGCTCCAACTGTTGATGGAGAGTCCTGCCTCGGTGACCGGCCCGTGCAACCTCGGAAATCCGCACGAGGTCACCATCGAGACCATCGCCCGGGAGGTCCTGACATACACGGAATCGACGTCACCGCTCCGTTTCGAGGCGCTGCCGAAGGATGATCCGAAGCGCCGCAAGCCGGTCATCGACACCGCAACGCGCCTCCTGGGATGGCGCCCACGCGTGGCGCTGAAGGATGGTCTTCAAGCCACGATCGCCTATTTCGCATTGCGCATCGCGGACGAGACACCGACGCTGGTACCGGCTCTCGCGCCGCGGAAGAAAGGTCCGGCGCGCGGCCTGCTCAAGGTCGCAGATCAGGACCGATAGACCTTTGGATTTGATCCGGGTTGAAGAGCATCCGTGAAATCGGGATCCGAAGGTGCGAGTCCAGGGCGATAATCTCGCTCGGCCTCAAGCGGCGGCTCGCGACAGCCACGCGACGACCGCGCGCCTATCGATGCTATTTGCCGCCGCCCTGAATGGACGAACCCGAGGTCGAATTGCTGGTTGCGGGCTGGCCGGTGCGATCGTGGCCGGGGTTCGCTCCGCCGGTGGCGTTGTTGCCGTAGCTGTTGCCCTGGTTGGTGTTCACGGTGCCGCCGACGTTGGTTCCTGCTGTGCCCTGCACGCTCGAGGAACTGGTCGTGGTCTGCCCGGCGGCCGACCCGCCCGAATTGCTCTGCGCGAGGGCGAACGGCAGGCTGCCGAACATGAGGCTCAGAAAGATCGCGATGCACTTCATGATCTATTTTGGCTCCTTGTTTCGAAACGGATCGGCAGCCTCGTCATAGCCACGCCTGCTGCCGAAGAACATCAGTGCCATCAGGCCGCAGCCGATCAGCAGCGAAAAGAACGAGCCGAGGCCGAGCGCGATCCAGCCGTTCGCCTCCATGGGCACGTCGTTCACGCCGTTGGTCGCATCCCACGCCCAAGCGATGCCGAACGCGACAAGGCCGAGCATGGCGAACAGTGCTGCAATGAGAAGAACCTGTCCGAGCTTGATGCTGCGCATGGTCGGCTCCCTTCGGCGGGCAACCGCGGGAGACATGCGCCAGTTCCTAATGCTGCGCGCGATTAGGCACTCTCAGTCGTCGCGGCAGTTGCCGTTCGATGAGCGCGCAACATCGTGCTTCAGCGGCCGCCTTTCATCCCTGCTCGTTCAACCGGAGGAACCGACATGAAGATCCCTGCCCTGGTCGCACTCGTCGCGGCCCTGATCACGACATCGCCGGCCGGCGCGCAAAGCGGATCGGGTGCATCCCACACCGGGTCCAGCATCAATTCGTCCGGCACCGGCGGCACGACAGGCGCCGGAGCCTCGAGCTTGAATACACCGGCGGACAACAATGGCGGCGGATCGAGTGCCCCGGCGAAATCCGCGCCCGCATCGCCGGACGCGACGGGTGCCGGCACGACGCAGGGAAGCGCGGCCCCGAATACCGGCACTTCGGGATCCGGCCGGAAATAGCAGCCGGGCTCCGCAGCAACATCGCCTTGCCGACATGCTTCTTCTCTGTGTGCTTTGGGTCACAGCAGAATCGGACCGCCTTGCCTACAAGGATCCGGCATGGCCGCAAACAAGGTAACGGCGGTACGCACGAGGCTGCGGAGGCGATCAACAGCTACGGACTTTTTGAAGCCGCCGAGGTGAAGAGCCCGGCGGCTTTTTTCTGATCGAGAGCGCCATTGCCGAGCGCAGTTGAATGCACTCGCCTCTAGTGCCAGGTCGTGTCCGCCGTGACGATGACGGCCCTCGTCTCGGGGTCCTCAACCGTGTTGCAGGTGCACGGCATGCCTTCGCCGCATTGGCATCCGCCCGCCTCTTCGGTCCAGGCGCGTAGCGGGTGGTTTTCGCAAACCCAGCCCAGACCGCGGCAGAACAGACATGGCGTCTTCATAGCGTATCCGGCGTCCGCATCGTGTCCGACCTGTCCTCGTTGCGCAGCTCCTGCTCGGCCGCGTGCCAGAACTCGTCCTCGCGGCCTTCGGGCTTGCCGGCGCGCTCCCATAGCTGGTGCGCGCGCTCTCTGATCTCCTGCTCGCTCGGCTCGGACAATTGCATCTCCTCTCCTGACGCGCGGCCCCACCCTGGGGGGCTGGGGGGACTTGGAGGCGGGGCCACGCAGGCCAGCCATCGGCGGCGACGCTGACCCGGAGATTCAAGCGTTGACGATGAGGAGGGTTCCTATGCCGGCCACGCCACGGACCCGACGCGTTTTAAGGACGCAGGTGAGGATAGCGGCGCGCTCGCCGCTGTCCGGGACGCTTCGCGCCGGGACTAGCGGATCTGGTCCCGACGCGGCGCGGTATGTTGGGCCGAGAGCAGCAGGAAGAGAGCTCTCGCGCCTTTGTAGCTGGCTGCCTCGCGGCTACGCTCGCGGCCAAGCATCACGGGTTTTCCGGGCAAGGCGCAGACCGTCCATTCCCAGGAGCGGGAGCGCTTCCGGACTTTGATATCGAACATCGCGAAGTAACTGGACCCGTCCTTCCGGCTCATCTGGACAGGCGCCCGATCTTTACCAAGGTGACTCAACCAAAACCCCTGCTTGGTGGTACGAAAGCGAACAAATCACTAGACCAACCAGGCTTCCCAATGATGACCCATTTGGGTGATGCGGGAGTAAAATCGCGCGAAAGACGTTGCGCCGGAATCCGGATCTGAACGGCCCGCGGCCAAATGATCCCGCAGAGAATGCATTTGGCTTACTTCAGCGAGATCGTGATCGCGCTGAGATTGGCGGCCATCTCAAGGCCGGCCTTGGGCCCTTGCAGCACCATCACAACTCCATTGTCGTTTCGAAGGTGAACACCACCCACACCGCCGACGAGAGCGCCGCCACCACCAACCGAACTGTAGGTGCCGGCGAAGTCGCGGACCTCCCTGATGCCGGACGCCCAACCTGACAGGCGGCCGGCCGTCGCGCCGGCCGTGATCCCCAGGCTTATTCCTGTGACCCGGAAGGGATAGCTGCGACCGCGATAGTTCAATACTCCACTGCCGGCACCGCCACCCAAAAGCAGGCCCGCCTTTACGATCTTGACCCGGACCTGGCCGGCAGCTTGCGCAAGCGCGGGAACGGCTGGAATCGTGACGGCGATTAACGCGATCGCGGCAAGGCGGCCGAGCGACCGCAGCGGCGGGCCCGTCATCTCACGGCTTCGCGGCATCGACCTTCTTCCAGGTCTGGTCGGGATCAAACAGCGTTAGGCGCTTGGCGACGAAGTCGGTGCGTTTGCCGAGATCCTTCTGGTAGACGACGCCGGCATGACTGACCAGGAAGGTCATCACGCCGGAATTGCCGTACTCGGCCGGCCACGCAATCAGCGCGAAGCCGCCGATCATCTTGCCTTTGACGACGTAGTTCAAGGCGCCCCCGGGGGCGTCGGGCCCCTGCCCCTTCAGGATGCGGAAGTAATAGCCGTGATAGGGCGTCATGCTCTCGCCGGCTTTGTAGCCCTCGCTCGAGGCTTGCGCCGCCAGGGGTCCTAGCGGGCTCGGATCGTTGTCGTCGCGCCAGAACAGTCCATCCTTCTTGCCAGGCGACGACATGATGTGCTGCGCGTAGACTCCGACGCCCTCGCCGCGGTCCTTATCGGCATAATCGTTCTGCGCGTCGACAAAAGAGAGCGCGGTCTGGATCGCGTCGAGCTCGTTGCGTCCAATCCGCCGGCGAAGCACTTCGATGCGTCCCTCGTCGGTGTCGAATTCCCAGCCCGCCTTGGTGTTGACAAGCGGAATCGGGAACGGGAAATCGTCGGCTCCCAGGATGAGGGTTGCGCTCTTGTTGCCCTCCGCCTTGATGCCGTGCTTGGCCTCGTACATCGAGCTGAAGCGCTGGCGGATGTCGTTGTCGGCAACCTCATCGCCGGAGGAGACGATGTCCTCGGCTGCCCTGCCGAGCACTTTGAGGATATCACGAGGCCCGCTCTTGACTGCGGCAGCAAGCGCTGCGGCCGCGTCCTCTGGCGTCTTGTAGGATTGCTGTGCCTGGGCCACGGAACCAAGCAGCGCAAACACGAACATGCCCGGCAACACCGCGCGCTGCAGCGATTTCAGACTGATCATGGCATCACCTCCGCAGGGATCTTCGCGCCGCCGGCAAGCCAATCGCGGTAGGTGCGGAATGTCAGGCCAAGCTTTTCATAATAGACGCGGAGATAGCCGTCGCTGCCGCGAGCCACTGCGTCAGGCATCACCTGTTCGACCTCCTGCGCCATCACACCGACATAGGCCTTGTCGCTGCCGATATAACTGAAGCGATAATAGCCGAGGCCATTTGCGAGGTGCCCGAGCAGGACGATGTCGTGCTTCAGCGCGATATCGGAGCGCCGGCCGCCCCCGCCACCTCCACGACCGCCGCCTCCTCCACCGCCGCGCATCGCCATCCCACCTCCGCCGCCTCGGCCAGCCATGCTCGGTCCGCCGCCACCACCTCGCGGCATACTTGCCATGCTCGACCGCCCGCGCGCTGACGCCGCGGCCGCGGACCGACCGGACGAGACGTTCATCGCGCCGCCGCGATTGCCGCCGCCGCCGGCACGGTTTGCAGCCTTTGCGCGATCGCCGCCTCCTTTGGCAGCGGCCTTGGCGCGATCACCGCCGCCTTTGGCACGATCTCCGGCACCGCCGCGATCACCACCGCCGGGTCGATCGCCGCGATTCCCCGCGCGATCACCTCCGCGATCACCCGGTCCATTCCGATCACCAACGCGGTCGCCCGCTCGGTCTCCCGTCCCCTGATTGGGCCGCAGCACCTGGTTGCCGTCGCGACCGCGGAAGTCCATCCGGTCCGACGCGCCCGCTTTCAGATTGCTGCTGCCGAATTTCTGCTGAACGTTCGCATTGTTGTAGCGCACGCCCTGTCGATGCGCCGGATTGTGCTGCCAGCCGTTGCCGATGTTCGTCGTCCGGTGATTGACGTAGACGTTGCGGTTGCCCCAGTTGCAGCCACCGCCCCAGTAATTGCCCCAGCGTCCGACCGCCCAGGCCGTACCGAAGGCGATGCCCGCCGCCACCACTCCCGCACCGATATAGGACGGATAGCCCCAATAATACGGCGGATATTCCGCATAAGGCCAGCTGCCGTAGACGGTGGCCGGGTCGTAATACGGCACATACATCGCTGCTGGATCCGCCTGCTGGATCACGACGACCTGCCTGCCTTCCTGAGACTGGACGCTGACCTTCTGCTGCTTGGTGGTGACCAGCTTCTTGTTGTCATAGGCCTTGTTGCGCAGCCGCTGGATCGCGTCCATCACGTCGGGCTGCTGCGCGAGAAAGGCGTCGCCGAGCTTCTTGGTCCAGTCGAGTTGATCGCTCATCATGGTCAAGACGTCGGCGGTGCTGGCCAGCGCCTTGACGCTGTCGTCCCAGCCCTGCTTGTCCACCTCTGTCTTCAGCGCGTCGCCCTTGAGGTTCTTGCGTTCCTTCAGCCACCGGTCGGCCTGAACTACCTCCAACGGATAGGTCGAGGCGGCCAGCACGTTGGCCAGCAATTCGTCGGGATAGAGCGCAATCGGCGCGACCAGGGCTTCGAGTTGTTCGGGCTTGAGGAGCTCGGCCGTCGGCGTTGCGGGACTGGCCGGTTGCGCCTGCGGGGCTGGTCCGGCCGACTTGTCGCTTGTCTGGGCCGACACGCAAACCGGCGCGGCCAGCACCAGCGCGAGCGCGAGCAACGTCTTGCCGCAGCGGATCATCGCATCCTCCATTTCAGTCCTGCCGATAAGCATGAGACCGAGAGAGGGACGTTCATTGACAAAAATCAACGAAACGGGAGCGTCGCCCATTGCAGCGCGGGATGCTAACTCGCGATCGGGAGGCGAACCGTGAACAGAGCACCGCCGAACGGCTGGTTCTCCGCGGAAATCGTGCCGTGGTGCGCCTCGACGATCGTTCGCACGATCGCCAGCCCCATGCCCATGCCCTCCGGCTTGGTGGTGAAGAAGGGCTCGAAGATGGTTTTGAGATCGGCAATTGCGATGCCTGGTCCCGTGTCGCCCACCCGGATTTCGGCAGCCCCTGCCGAGCGTCCCATGGTGACGCTGACTTCGCGCTTGCCTGCCTTGCTTTCCGATATCGCCTCCAACGCATTGAGGATCAAATTGAGGACGACCTGCTGCAGCTGGACAGGATCGCCCTTGACGTGCAGCTCCATCTCCGGCGGGGCATAAAACGCCAACGTGATATTGCGCCCTGTCGCCACATCACCGACCAGGCCGATCGCTTCCCGCACCGTTTCATTCAGTTCGATATCCCTGATCTCGAACGGCGCCTTCTTGAGTACGCTGCGCAACCGGCGGATCACCTCGCCGGCTCGCTGGTCGTCACGCCTGATGTCGGCAAGAATCTCGCCGATTTCGGCGAGATCGGGCGCAGTGCCCTTCAGCATCAGCTCCGCCGTCTCCGCGTTGGTCAAAATCGAACCAAGGGGCTGATTCAGCTCATGGGCGATCGACGCGGTCAGTTCTCCGACGGCTGCGTAACGATTGACATGCGCGAGCTCGGCCAGGCGCTGTCGGGATTCGACCTCGGCGAGGCGTCGCCCCCGGCGCTCATGAAGCAAGCCGCTGATGAGCCCTGCCTGGATGAGAATCACCGCGGCGATCAGAGCCAGCTGCCAACGGTATTCTTCCCAAATGCCTGGCTCCCGGAACAGGACCTCGCTGCCTTCAGGCAGGTTGCTCTCGCTGATTCCCCATCGCTGCAATTCGCGCCAGTCGTACTTCGGCGCAGCATAGACGATAGGCTCGATCTTGACGTCTGCCGGCTTCTCGCCGCCGAGGATGCGCAGGGCCGCATCGGCAGTCTTTTCGCCCAGTTCGGGAATGGAATGCATGGGACCGCCGACGATGTGGCGTCCGAAGAACGACTCCTCGAAGCAGAAAATGGGGGCATTGGCAACGGCACGGAGGCGCTGCAGCGCGCGATCGCCGTCATGAACGACCCCGGCTGCATCGACAGACATCAAGCCCCAGAACAAAACCGTGTGTGGGGGGAGCGCCGAGGCGCGCTTCAGGATCTCGTCGAACGGCAGATCGCCGTACCAGACGAACGAAACACGATTTCCGAGCGTCTCGACATCCTTCTTGACCTCATCGAGCCAGAATTTCTCCAGCTCGGACGCACCGATGACGAGAGCGATCGTCCGCGTATCCGGCAGCACCTGAAGCACGTTGCGGAATGCCGCAACAAAGTCGTTGCGAACCGACACCACGGTGTCCTGCTCGGTCAGGCTCGCGCGGTCGATCAGCCGTTCTTCCACCGTTGTAAGGACCATCGGCGCGTTCGGAAACAAATCCGTGCGGTGCTTCTGCACGAACCCGGCGGCAGGCCCGCCGATGCTCATCACGATGTCAGGTGGACGCCCTTGGTAGATCGAGCGCAGATACTCGACGAAGGGTCCTTCAGGACCTGGCCCGGTGAACCGCGCGGTCAGCAGCGTGTGCTCCTGAATGTCGAGCGGCCAGGGCGAGCGCTGCTCGAGATTCATCTTGATGTTGCGCGCGTATTCGCTCCAGGGCAGGAAGTCCCGTCCGAAGGAATGCAACAACAACACGCGCTTGGGTGCGCGGCGCTCGTCAGCATGAGCTGGCCCTATTCCAGCGGCCCACCAAAGCGCCAATCCGAGGCACAACAGCGCAACCTTGGCAACTTTCCGCTTGGTCGACGCAATGAAATTGCGCCTGCTCATGTTTCTCTCCGGCGCGTCCTGCGGACGGCGCCATCACAGCACATTGGGCGTTCTTGCACTAGTGCAGGTTGCAACCGCGCTGCTGGAAGCCGTCTATTGCGACGAACATCGGTGATACCGGATCTCCATGTCTTCCATACCCGGAAAGAGCCGCACGATGCTGTCGGCATCCAATGCCTTCACGCTGAACTGAATACTGGACAGCATGATGTCGGTGGCGCAGGCCGCGATCAGGTTGACGCTCGAGCCGTTGTCCTTTCTGGCCTTCACTTTGCAGCGTGCGAACTTGCCGATCAGCTGATCACCGTCGACGATGAAGCCGCCGCCATAGACCTCGGACATCTCGGTAAAGCCGAGCTTGCCTCCTTCACGGGTGAACACCTTCTCGCACTGATCGGCGCTGGTGGCCCAGGCACCGTTCAGGTCAACGGCACCGGCAGGTTCGGCCAACGCAAAGATTGCGGAAATTGTCAGCGCGATCGCAACGACCGACTTTCTGAATTTTGACATCCAAAAATTTCCTTGAAATCAGTTTTGTTTAGTGACCACCGCTGAAGATCAGCGTCTTGAACGGCAGCAACAGAGCCTGGATCCGCAGCAGCAGCGCATGAACGAAGCCGATCGCATCGATGGCATGGAGAACGATCCGCCGCCCGGTCGAGGTCTTCGGATCTACGATCTCGTCGTGATTGCTGGTGTAGGCGTTAACGATGCAGGTGCTGCCGGCGGTCACTCCGTCAAGTCCGCCCTTGTACAGCGGTTCGAGGAAGGCGAGAATCGTTCCGGGCTTGGCGACGTTCTGCAGGTCGATGAGTTGCTCGCCCGAGCGGAACTGGCCCGCAGCGATGTAATCCTGCACCGAAGTCACGACCAGGGGGACCACGACCCATGGCTTCGAGACGCAAGTTGCCTCTGCAACCATTCCTTCCCTCATTACGCCAGCTTCGATCTGCCCAAATCCAGCCTGCAGCCGCTGCCGGCCGGCGCCCTCGGGAATCAGGACGCCCGCCGGGCGCATCAATTGATTGACGACGTCGCCGACACGAACGAGGAACTGCTCGACACGCCCATCCACTCCCGCGCGGATGAACGTCTTGTCGAACTCCACCTGCGCTTCCGAGAGCACGGCCTGCGCGCTCGCCCTTTGGGCCGGCAACAATGTCGAGACCTGCAGGGCCGCCGACTCCTTGGCGGCGGTTGCGGCATCGATGCCAGCCTGGCGCTGGTCCACCAGGACCTGAAGCTTCTCGATGTCCCGTTGCGGTACGATCCCCGGATTTCGGCGCTGCAACTCGGTCTTGACCTCCAGCTCGTCCCTGGCCTGCTGGTAGTTGGCCTTGGCTTCCTGGATCTGCGCATCAGCCTTGACCACTTCAGCCGCTGCGGTTGCCATTGACGCGTCGACCTCCGCGACCTTGCGCCTGGCCGTTTCGAGAGCTGCCGCCTGTTTCGAATTATCCAGCCGAAAAAGAACCTGTCCTTTCTTAACGTCCTCGCTGTAGCCGACATTGACCTCCGCGACACGCCCTGAGCCCTCAGGCAGAATCGGAATAGTCCGGAACAGCAGCGCGGCATTGGTGGTGGCTGGGTGGAAGAAGAAGACGCTGGTGATCAGGCAGACGGTGAGCATCAGGCAGCCGGTGATACCCCATCGCAGCTCGTACCAGACCGAGAATAGCGTAATTTCCTTGCCGAACCGCTTGCCCTGGGCAAAGCGGCGAAAGAGGTAATCGGGAACGATGGTCAATAGCGAGCAGATGAGAAGTTCAAGCATGGCTGTGCACCCTCTCTCCGGCGATCACGTCTTGGCGGTCGTGCTCGACCGGAACTGCCGTGGCGCCGGGCTCTCGCTCTGTCAGTGCGCTCGCGGCCGACGGCGCGTCCGCGATCTTCTCGACGGAATCCGCAATGCTTCGGAGCGGCGTGCTGAAGTCCGGCAAATCGATGAGGGCAAGGATCAGTCCGGCGATCCAATAGATGTGTTCGTGCGTGAAGAGGGAAATCAATCCTAGCACGGCCACGATCTCGAACTGCAGCTTCTGAGTCTTGTGAGCCATCCGCTCCGGAAGGCTGTGCAGATTCCAATAGAAAACGCCAACCCCGAAAACGGCGCCGATCAGGATCAGGCCCGTCACGATCATCAGCACATCGGTCTCGCCAGGCGAGATGATGTAGAAGGGCAGGTGATGTGGTGCCAGCGGATGAAGCTGCTCGCTCAACGTGCTCTCCTGATCAGGGGTCCAGCAGTCACGGACTTCACGCGACTTTGCCGTCCCAGGGCACCGCTTTGCTTGATTTGAATCAACGGAATGGCGCCCTTCCGATCTAGCCTCACTGGAACACTCAAAAGAGCAGCAGGAGGCATCGGCAATGTCCGCTAATCTCGACACCCTGATCCCCAACGCCATGCAGATCCGCAAGGAAGCGGCCCTCAAGGAGGCCGAAAAGGCGGAGGAATATGCAAAGCTCGCCGCTGCGGCGGAGGCCGAAAAGAATGCCTTGATCGAACGGCTGAGCAAACCGTCGGGCAAAACCGAGGACGAGAAAATCAAGCTTGCCGCCAGCATCATCCAGCGTGCGGTGCGCAACGGGCTGACCGAGGTGCTGGTCTATCGCTTTCCGAACACGCTGTGCACCGACAAGGGCCGTGCCATCAACCAGCAAGAAGCGGGCTGGGAGAAGACGCTGACGGGTATCCCGAAAGAAATCTTCCAGCTCTGGACCGATTATCTGAAGCCGCGCGGCTATCGCATCGGCTACCAGATCATCGATTTTCCTGGCGGCGTGCCGGGCGACATCGGCGTCACGATCTCCTGGGGCGACTGACTTACCTGAACAAGTCGGCCTGAATGACGTGGAATGCGCGACTTGGGCTGAATGAAACGCAGCAGCGAAAGGACGGGCATGGCCAAGGACGTAACCGCGAACAAGATGAAGCGGAAGGAGTATGAGAAGGAGCTCGGCAAGCTCCAAGTCGAACTGTGTCACCTGCAGGAATGGGTCAAGGCCCAAAAACTGAAAGTGATCATCATCTTCGAAGGGCGCGATGCCGCCGGCAAGGGCGGGACGATCAAGGCGTTGACCGAAAAGGTCAGTCCGCGCGTCTTTCGCGTCTGCGCCCTGCCGGCTCCCTCCGACCGGCAAAAATCCCAGCTATTCCTGCAGCGCTACATCGAGCAATATCCGGCCGGCGGCGAAATCGTGATCTTCGATCGCAGCTGGTACAACCGGGCCGGCGTGGAATACGTCATGGGCTTCTGCTCGCCGGCCGACCACAAGCGCTTCCTGGAATTATGTCCTCTGGTCGAGAAGTTCGCCGTGGACGCCGGCATCATCCTGATCAAACTGTGGCTCGAGGTCGGGATGGAGGAGCAGGAACTCCGTTTCAAGGCTCGCATCGAGGATCCGCTGCGGCAGTGGAAGTTGAGCCCGATGGACACCGAGTCGTTCGGCCGCTGGTACGACTATTCCCGCGCGCGCGACATGATGTTCGAGGCGACCGACACCAAGCACGCGCCGTGGCGATTGATCCGCTCCGACGACAAGCGGCGCGCACGGCTCAACGTCATCTCGCATATCCTGCAAACGATCCCCTACAAGAAGATCAAGCGCGACAAGGTCAAGCTGCCGCCACGCTCTCATAAGGGGCGCTACAATGACCAGGCCAGCCTGCGCGGGCGGAAATTCGTCGAAGAGCGATACTGATTTTGGTGGGACACGTTGACCGAACATAGATAGGCCGCGCCAACGCGCGGCCTATTCTCTTTGCGCATGCGGCCTATTTGAGCCGGATCGTAACGCCGCCGACAGCTGCGGACACTTCGGCGCCCACCTTCGGGCCGCTCAGCTGCAGGATCACGCCGTTCGCGTTTTGCAGTTGAACCGCGCCAGCACCAGCCGCAACCGCGCCGCCGGCCCCGCCCACCGCGTAGGAGCCTTCGATCGACGCTGGCCCCCGCAAGTTCAAGGCACGCCCGACGAACTTGGTCGTCGAGGCACCCACGGTCAAACCGACGCTCATGCCGGAGACGGTGAACGGATAATTCTTGCCGCGAAGGTGCAGCACCCCCTCGCCGCCTCCCACACCGACGATGAAGCCGCCCTTGGTGAAGACCACGGCGACGCTGCCGGTTTCGGCGCGCGAGGGCGCGCTGAAGGCAGCGACACCGAGGAGCAGAGCAGCTACAGCAACCAGTTTCTTCATGACTTTCCCCTGAGTTTGGCTCACCTATTGAGCCAGAAGCATTGCGAAGTAACCGAAGATCGTGAGCAGGATGCCCGAGACGGCGTAACCGACCGGGAAACCGATCCAGGGCACGGAGCTCTGGATCTCAACCGCGGCCTCGCGGCACGGGCCGGAATGCGACCGCGCACCGGCCACGCCGCCCATCAGCACTGCCGGATTGATCTTGAAGACATGGAAGCCGATCGCCCAGACGATGAACGGCGGGATCGTGCAGGCGATGAAGCCGACGATGAAGATCTTCAAGGCGATCGCGCCCGTGAGCTGCGACAGCAGTCCCGCACCGGCGTTGACGCCGACGATGGCGACGAAGACGACGAGGCCGAGATCCTCGAGCACGTTGCGGGCCGCATTCGGCGTGTTGCCGAAGAAGCGCAGCCGCGACACGATCGAGGACACGATCACGCCCGATAGCAACAGCCCGCCGGCGTTGCCGAGACCGACCTTGGCCCCGAATGCCGGGAATTCGACCATGCCGATCAGGAAGCCGATGATCATGCCGACCGACAGGGTCAGCAGGTCCGTCGACGTGTTGGTCCGCGCGATGCGGCCCCACATGTCGCCGAGCTCGTTGACCGCGGACTTCAGGCCGACCACCGACACGATGTCCATCCGCTCGAGCTTGGTCTTGAGACCGGCCGGAATCTGCACGCCGCCGCGCTCGACCTTGGTGACCTGCAACTGGCCGGCGATCGCCGAGTCGCGGAAGGATTCGAAGGTGCGCCCAACCATCTCCTTGTTGGTCACGAGGATGTCCGCCTGGTCCATGGGAACGCCCAGGGTCTTGGCATCGGCGACCTCGGGACCGATCAGGCCCATCTTGTCGGCAAGATGCTCGGTCGAACCGCCAAGCGCGACGATGTCGCCCTTTTGCAGCACGAGGTCGGCATCGGCACCTTGCGGCTCGCCGTTCCGTCCCACGTTGACGATCCGGTACTCCGGATTCATGGCGCGGAATTTGGCGATGCTCATGCCGGCAGTTGCAGGGTTCTCCAACCGATAAGCGCGCAGCCCGAACTGGCGATAGCCGGTGAGGCCGCCGCCTTCGAGATCCCTCACGCCGAACTCCTGCTCATACTGCCTCGCAGCGGCCTTGGCGTCGACGCCCCACCAGCGCGGCAGATATTTGCAGATCAGGATGATGCCGACAGTGCCCCAGATATAAGTGATGCCGTAGGACAGCGCGATCATGCCGGACGCGTCCTCGGGTTTCATGCCCGCAGGCAGCTTGACGACACCGGACGTGATGGCCTGCTCGGCCGAGCCGATCGCCGCCGACATGGTCTGGGATCCTGCCAACATGCCGCCGGCCGCTCCCGTCGGGAGAGCAAACAGCTTTGCACCGATAACCACCAGAGCAAGGCCGAGCACGCTGGAGACGACGGCGAGGAGGCAGAACTTGAGGCCGTCGCCCTTCAGGCTGTTGATGAAGGACGGACCGACGCGCAAGCCCACGCCGTACATGAACAGATAATAGAATAGGCTCTTGGCGAAGTTGTTCAGTTCGAGCTTCACCCCGTAAGTCGAAGCCCACACCGACAGGCCCGCGCCCACCACGATGGCGCCGGCGACCATGCCGAGGCCGTAGCCTTTGATGCTGGCCCGGCCGATATAGACGGCGAGGCCGACGACGAAGAACAGCAGCAGGTATGGATACTGCTGAAGGAATGTGAAAAAGCTCTGCATGTTCGATCCCCTCTAAGATGCAGCCTTGAGCTTCGGTGCTGCGGCAGGCTTGGGCCTGCCGATCTTCGCCAAGGCTTCGGTGCGCACGAGCTTCAGTCCCTCCTTGGCGTCGTAGCCATGGATCTCCTTCACATCGAGCTTGCGCATGAAGTCGATGGTTTCCTGCGTGATGACCTGGCCTGGCACCATGATCGGGAAGCCGGGCGGGTACGGAATGACAAAGTTCGCCGAGACGAGTTCGGGACCGGCCTTCAGCCGCCGGTCGATCTCGGCATCGTTGAGGCGAATGTGCTCGCAGCCCGCCACGTCATAGGCGGTGTAGAAGCCGGTGCGGATGTCGCCTTCGTTGGTCTTCGCCCCGGCATCGCCACGGAAGCTCGGATGGAAATGCGAGAAATTCGGCAGATCGGGCACATCCTTCATCAGGCTCGTCACCCGTGCCTCAAAGGTCTTCCGCGCATTGGCCCCGCCCTGAGCAAGTCCCCGATCGATCTCGCCCGCGATCTCGGCGAGCACGCGAATGAGATGCGCGACGTCGCTCCGGGTGTTGTTGATGTTGGACTGGACCAGGACCGAGTTACGCGAGGTCTTGTTGACCTGGATGTTGTACTCGCTTGCCAGGATGCCCTTGAACTGGGTGCCGTCGTAGCCGGCCGTTCCGCACACCAAGGTCATGCGGGTCGGGTCGAGGCAGAACTCGTCCTCGTCGAGGCTTTTCAGCGTATTCGCCCAGTTCACGCCGGCCGCGAGATAGTCGGTGAAGCCGCTCTGGCGGTACTGCGCCGGCACCATGGCGTCTGCGCCCAGCACGCGGAAGTATTTCGAGATCAGCGGATTGTTGTTGACGGCGTGGCGGATCGCGAAGGCGATCTCGATCGCATTGGCCACGAGACCGTAACCTTCAAGCTCCATCTGCCGCCGCGAGATATCGAGGCTGGCGATGAGCTGCTGGTTCGGGCTGGTGGAAGCGTGCGTGAACACGGCTTCCTTGAACTGCTGCTCGACCGTATGGAACTCGACGTCCTTCAGCGAGAGCATGGAGCCTTGCCGGATCGCGGACATCGATTTGTGGGTTGAGTTGGTCTGGTAGACGCGAAGGCGGATCTGCCTGGGGTCAGGGATGAGCCTAGTCTTGAGCAGCATCTCGTCCGACGGGTTCTTGCCGAGTTCGGCCTGCTGCTTCTCATAGGCCGCCACGGACTTCGGATCGTGCATCCACGCCTCGATCTCGTTGGCGGCGCCCATGGCGGTGCGCCGACGCAGGAACGGCGAGAAGCGCGCGAAACCGAACCAGGCTTCGTCCCACAGGAAAATCAGATCCGGCTTGATGGCGAGACATTCCTCCATCACGCGGCGCGTGTTGTAGATGTGACCATCAAACGTGCAGTTGGTGAGATCGATCATCTTGACGCGGTCAAGCCGGCCGTCTGCCTTGGCATTGAGCAGCGCCTGCTTGATCGTCTTCAGCGGCACTGCGCCATACATCGAATATTCCGTCATTGGGAAGGCTTCGACATAGAGCGGCTGGGCACCCGCCAGCACCATGCCGTAATGGTGCGACTTGTGACAATTGCGGTCGACGATCGCGATGTCGCCGGGCGCAAGCAGCGCCTGCACGGCCATCTTGTTCGATGTCGAGGTGCCGTTGGTGACGAAGAAAACGCGGTCGGCTCCGAGCGCGCGCGCCGCCTTCTCCTGCGCCTTCTTGATGTTGCCGGTCGGCTCCAGCATGCTGTCGAGGCCGCCGGTGGTTGCGCTGCTCTCGGCCAGGAACAAGTTCGGGCCGTAGAACTCGCCCATATCGCGGATCCAGTCCGACTTGAAGACGGACTTGCCGCGGGCGATCGGCAGGGCGTGGAACGTCCCGATCGGACGCTGCGCGTATTTCTTGAGATTGTCGAAGAATGGCGTGTCGTAGCGATCCTGGATGCCTTCGAGGATCGACAGATGCAGCTCCAGCAGCTCTTCAACCGAATAGAAGATGCGGCGGACGACGCTGGCGTCGGGATTGCCGGCCAGTTCTTCGACGTCGCGGTTCGAGATCATATAGAGGTCGAGTTCGGGGCGAACCTTCTTGATGATCTGAGCCAGCCGCAGCGCGGACGCGTCGGATTCGTCATTCAG
This sequence comes from Bradyrhizobium sp. UFLA06-24, assembly GCF_054967145.1. Classification (NCBI taxonomy): domain Bacteria; kingdom Pseudomonadati; phylum Pseudomonadota; class Alphaproteobacteria; order Hyphomicrobiales; family Nitrobacteraceae; genus Bradyrhizobium; species Bradyrhizobium sp. UFLA06-24. The sequence continues at coordinate 13,433 of NZ_JADFUE010000042.1, read as the reverse complement.
AGCCGCCGTGGCCATGATCGAGCGGAGCACCGGCGCATCATGCCGCGAGCGCAGTCCGAAGCCCTCGTTGATGATGACGGCGGCGATGTCGGGGTTGAGCATGGTCGCGCAGAATGCGTCTTCGAGGCTACCGACGATGACAGGCTCGTAGATGAAGCCATCGACCGGACGGCGCAGCTTGCGCCATTCGGCGGCGAGTGCCGGCCACTGACTTGACGGCACGCCCGTCACGATCAGGGTTTCGAAATAGGGCCGCCGCGCCGTGTGCGCGCCGAACGACGGCGGCACCAGCTCGGGCACGTCGCCATTGCCTTCATCCTTCGCGTTCCAGTCGCCGGCATGCTGGCGGAAAGAGCGCGTCGCTAGCGCCTGGGCGATCTTGGTTGCAAGCGCAAACGATGTGGGTCCGTCGCCCGCAGCTGCCGCTTCGCGCAGTGCTGCCATCAGATTGAGACCGGGATAGCCGTGGAACTCCTCAGTCACAGAGAGCTCGGCGAGCGCCGCATCATAGGCCGCGCGATTGCCGACTCGCGCCCAGATCTTGGCTGCCTCCACGAGATCGCGCCAATCGTCAGCCCGTCCGCCGGGACCGGAGAAGAATCGATCGATACGCTTCTGTGCGGGCTTTGATTCCTTGGACATGTCGCTCTCCCGATCTGTCGGCAAATGATGCGGGATCGTGGCCTTGCGCGCTCGGGCTTCGTTGATTCAAGTCAACGGTCCGGGGCTTCTCGTCAGCCGCGGCATGAGGCTCATGTCGCAACGCAAAATGCGCGCTCATGCGCCTCTTGCATCAGGACTACCCAGAACATTGTCGAGCGTCCGCAGCCATTGCGCGCTGTCGGTCTTTTCTGCCAGTCCTTCCGCACGCAGAAGATCGCGCAGCTGCGCGTGGGCGCCGACAATGCAGAGCGCGATGCGCCGGGACGCGAGTTCGTCGTAAAGAGCGTGCAACATGCCCGCGCCGGCGAGATCGATATAGGGCGATGCCGAGAGATCACAGACGACCAGCCGGATGTCGGCCGATTTTTGCAGTGCGTTCAGCACGGCCGACAGGATCGTCTCGGCGTTGATGTAGAGCAGCGAGGCCTCGGGTCGGAAGGCGATCACGCCGACTAGAGGTTCCACGCCATCATGTCGGGCGCTGTCGGAATAGCGGCCGGTTCCCGGCAAGCGTCCGAGAAACGCGATGTTCGGCTGCGATGCCCGCGCCAGCAACAGGAAGATCGACGCGATCGCAGCGAGCAGCACGCCTTGGAGGATGCCCAGGAGCAGCACCGAGACGAGCGCAATGGCGGCGGCGTAGAAGTCGATCCGGCTGACTTGCCACATGCGCACCAACGCGGGGACATCCACCAGCCGGTAGACCGCGGCAAAAACGATAGCGGCCAGCACCGCCTTTGGCAGGTTGGTGAGCAGGCCAGTGAAGAACAACAGACATAGCGCCAGGGCGACGGAGCAGATCAGGAGTGCCAGCGGTGTCCGCGCGCCGGCATTGTCGTTCACGGCCGATTGGGACAATCCGCCGGCGACGGGATAACCGTGGCCAAATGCCGCGGCGAGATTGGCGGCGCCCAAGCCGAGAAACTCCTGGCGAACGTCGAGCGCATAACCGTGTTTCGCGGCGAAGCTGCGCGCGGCGGACACGCCTTCGATATAGGCCAGCAGCAGGCAGCCGGCGGCAATGGGGAACAGCTCTTCGGGCTCGACCAGGCCGAAGGTTGGAAAGGCGAGAGTCGGCAGGCCCTCGGGGATCTTGCCGGTGACGGGCACCCCCATGGCGGGCAATCCGAGCAACGTCGCAGCCAGGATGGAGAGCGCGACGATAGTAATGCCGACGGGCCGGCCCGGCAGGCGCCGCTCGCCGAGCAACAACAGCACGAGTGCGACGGCGCCGACGGCCAATACGAGCAGATTCGTATCACCGAGCTGGCCTGCGATGTGGAAGGCCCGATTGAAGAAATTGCGGCCGCCGCCGGGAATACCGAACAGGGCCGGCAGCTGACTCATGATAATGGTGAGCCCGGCGCCCGCCTTGAAGCCGACGAGGATGCTGTCGCTGACCAGGCGGACGAGACTCGACAGCTTGAACAGCCAGGCAATCAGGCAAAGCAGCGCCACCGCGCAGGCGGCGAGGCTTGCAATTTGCGCGTAGCGAGCCGGATCGCCCGCCGCGAGCGAGCCCACGGTGCCGGCAATCATCAGCGAGATGGCTGAGGTCGGACCAATAGCAAGCTGGCGCGACGATCCGAACAGCGCATATCCGATGCCGCCCAGAATGTAGCCGTAAACGCCGATCTGCGGCGGCAGGCCTGCCAGAGCCGCATACGCCAGCGACACCGGGATCGCGTACGCGGCCAGCGTCAAACCCGCTACCGTGTCGGAGGGCAGCCAGGCGATCTGATAACCCGAGAGCCAGTTGAAGGGCGGAAAGAACCGAGTCCAGCCGCCCGATGGTTCGAATGTCGGCTTCATGACTTCGCCTCGAAGTGCGCGGCTTCGCATCGGAGCAGCACGATCAGCAGCACGATGACCGGAAGACCCAATGCGAGGTCCGGCACGGTCTTCGTCGTCAGCGCGCCAAGAGCCGCACCCAGGCCGAAGGCGCAGCACACGCCGGTGAAAATGCCAGATCGCCGCAATGTCCCAGCGGCAACGCCGCCGGAAGCCGCTGCGAACATGCCTTCGATCGCCTGGCGCATGTTACCGGTGATCATCACCGTGCTATAGGTCGCGCCTTCGACCTTGGTGAAGATCGCCGCCTGCATCGCCGCAACCAGCGAAATTCCCAGTGTGCCGGCGACCTCGGGCATTCGATTATGAAGAACGCCGATAGTGATCAGGAAAACAATCTCCAGCAACGTACTGACGGCGCTGGCTCTCTCCCCCGTCGCGCGGCGCAGCCAGGCAGCGATCACAATACCAATTGCGAAAGCCAGGATCGGGGGGCCGAATTGCAGCGCTCTCATCCAGTCGCCTTCCATTCCGTGGACCCAGAGAAGGACGAGATTCGCCGTCTGCGCATTGGCCATGACACCATGGATGATCCAGGTATAGGCATCGAGACACCCGCCGGCGAAAGCCAGCAGCAATGCGACGGTGATCGTTTCGTCGCGGCGCAGCAATGGAGTGGCGGCAATACGCAATGTGCTCATGGCTGGAACGCCTGATGTCACCGATCTGACCGTCGCCTATTGACGCCGTGCGCGCGGAGAAAAGGTTTGACTTGAATCAAGCCTCCAGGCGGCTTCGGGGATTCAATTCCAGGGGAACAATGCGCTGGGGAATAGCGACCATGGACACCGTCAGGTGGATCATCTCCACCGCTCCGGAAATCTTTCTGCTGATCGCCGTCGCCCTCGGGACCGTGCTGGGCCGGGTCAAGATCCGGGGCTTTTCGATCGGCACCACGGCATGCACGCTCATCGTGGCCGTGCTGATCGGTCAACTCGGCAGCTTCGCCTTTCCGTCGGTGTTGAGAGTCATCCTGTTCAGCCTGTTCGTGTTCACGATCGGCTACAAATCCGGTCCCGAGTTCTTCGCTTCCTTGAGCCTCCGCACCCTCGCCCAGGTTGCCATGGCGCTCGTGCTTGGCGGCACGGGTCTCCTCATCGTGCTTACCTTTGCGTTCGCTTTCGGGCTTGATCCAGGCACCGCCTCCGGTCTTGCCGCCGGTGCCCTGACGCAATCCTCGGTCATTGGTACCGCCTCGGGGGCGCTCGCGCAGATTGGCCTGCCGAAGGCTTTGCTCGAGCAGCAGGAGGCGAACATCGCAGCCGGCTATGCGGTCACCTATGTGCTCGGATATATTCTGACGCTCATCTATGTCCCGTTCGTCGCGCCCAAGCTGATGGGCGTCAATCTCAAGGACGAGGCCAAAAAGCTCGAGATCGAGCTGTCTGGCGGCGAGCCTCCCAAGTCAGAGAACCTGCATTATCGAAAATTCCAGGCCCGCGCCTACCGCGTCTCTGCCGCAGCCGGGCGGACTGTAAAGGCGATCGAGGACGAGATCGGCAGCCGCACGGTGATCGAGCGCATCGTGCGTCAAGGCGCGGATATCGAGCCGCATCTCGACACGATCCTCGAGTCCGGCGACGACATTGTCATCGCCGGCCGGACGGCCGCCATCGTCGCCGCGCGCCCCGTGCTGGGCACCGAGATCGACGCCGATGAGATCCTGAAGGCCATGCCGGGCAATGTGGTCGACGTGCTGGTCGATAACCGCAATCTCCACGGCCGCTCGGTCCAGGATGTCGCCGACCGCGTCGGCAGCAATGCACGTGGCGTCTTCCTGCGGGCTCTGACTCGGATGGGGCGAGAGGTGCCGCTGAGCGCAGACACACGCATTTATGTCGGCGACGTGATGACGCTGGTCGGCACCAGTCGCAACATCGAGCGCGCCGCCACGCATGTCGGACAGATCCTGCGTGCCGGCGATCGTACCGACATCGCCTTTCTCGCAGCCGGCATTGCCGCCGGCCTGCTGGCCGGCTTGATCAGCTTCAAGGTCGGGGGCATCGCGCTGACGCTTGGCGGCGGAGGCGGCGCCTTGATCGCGGGCCTCGTCTGCGGCTGGTTACGCTCGCGCCGGCCGACGCTCGGCGCCATGCCGCCCGCCGCGCAGCAAACACTGAGCGACCTTGGCCTCGGCGGCTTCATTGCCGCCATTGGCCTCGGCAACGGCCATGCCGCCTGGATCGCGATCCAGGCGCATGGCTTGCTCCTGGTCGGCATGGGTCTCGTCGTCACTCTGGTGCCGCTGATCGTGGCGACGCTGTTCGCTTACCATGTGCTGCGCATGAACCCTGTCGTTACCTGCGGTGCGCTGGCCGGCGCGATGACGGTCGATGCCGCCGTAACCGGCGCCTGCGAGGTCGCCGAAAGCCAAACGCCGGTGCTCGGCGTCGCAGTGCCCTATGCCGTCGGAAACGTTGTCCTGACGGTGCTTGGCCCCATCATCGTAGCGGCCACGTTTGCCGGATGAGGAGGATGCGATGCGCTTCAATTCCTCGGTGCGACGGCTGTTGCTGGCGGCGCCGCTCGTTCTGATCTGGTCGATCGGAGCCGCCCATGCCGATGATCAGGCGGCCCCACGACGCATTCAAGAGGAGATCTGGGCTCTGCCATTGCCGCTCCCGATGTTTGCGTATCTCGTGCGCCCGGTAGGCGACGGTCCGTTTCCATTGGTGATCATGAACCATGGCGTCTCGCTCAACCCGACCGATCGCAGCTTCTTTCCCCTCGTCGAGTTTCGCGATGCCGCCAAATGGTTCGCCAAGCAAGGCTATCTCGTGGTGGCGCCCGTCGGCACCGGATACGGCGCTTCCGCGATCGACATCCCCGAGCGCGGCATCTATGGCCCGTTCTTCTCGAAGGTCGGCAAGTGCACCAATCCGAATTTCCGCGATGCGGGCCTCGCTGTCGCCCAGGTCGACCTCTGGATCATCGCGTACATGGCTGCCGAAAAGCGCGTCCTGCCCGACGGCGTGATCGTGGTGGGACAATCCGCGGGAGGCTGGGCTTCCATTGCGCTGTCGAGCCTGAACCCGGCGCAGGTGAAAGCGATCATCACCTTCGCCGCCGGTCGCGGCGGCCGGGTCGGCGGCAAGCCCAACAACAACTGCGCACCGGACAGGCTAGTCGAAACAACAGAGGAGTTCGGCCGCACCTCGCGGGTGCCGATGCTGTGGATCTACATCGAGAACGATACGTTCTTCGGCCCGGATCTGTCGAAGCGGATGCACCAAGCCTTTACCGCCGCCGGCGGCCGCGCCGAGTATCACCTGATGCCGCCATTCGGCAATGAGGGGCACTATTTCATTGGTTCGCCCGATGCCATTCCGATCTGGTCGCCCCTGGTGACCGGATTTCTCGCAGCGCTGAAGTGAATGCATTGTTTGGGCCAGGAGGACGCTATGCTTCTTTGCCATCGCAATTTGGTATCGAGCCGGACTGCCAAGATCTCACTTGCCGCGCTGGTATCGATCGCTTTCACGATCGCAGCGCCCGCGCTTGCCGAAATCGCGCCACGCGGGCAGCGGGCCGCCAACGACATCACGTACGGTGAATGGAAGAAGCTTTGCTTCAAGGCTGCCGGCGCCCCGCTTCTTTGCAGGACCTCGATCTCGGGAACCTATGAAACCGGACAAATGGCGGTTCGCATCGATCTGATCGAGCGAGAGAAAGCCGGCAACGCACGCGTGCAGATCTTCGTGCCCTCAGGCATGTACCTGCGAATACCCGCCAAGCTGAAAGTCGATGACGGCACTTACCAGCCCATTCCCTACAATTGGTGCCTCAGCAATAGCTGCATCGCAGCTGGCGTGGCAAGCTCGAAGCTGATCAAGGAAATGGACGCGGGAAAAACGCTGACGTTGGAAGTCGTCGATTCCAATCTGCTGTCGCTGACGACGTCCCTGCCACTCGCTCAATTCAACACCGCTCACACTGGACCGCCGGCGCAGACGCTCGAGCAGGACATCGAGGAGTGAGCGGGCTCATCGAGCCGCCAGGATCACGCATCGTACTCCGCGAGACCCTCGCGGTCGAGCAGCACGATCTTTCGCTGTGTCGCGTCCGCGAACATCAACATCTTCCGGTCACGCAGCGTTGAGCATGCGCGCGACACCGTCTCGAGCGTCAATCCGAGATAATCGGCGATGTCGCGACGACTCATGGCCAGCGCCATGACCTTGGGATGGCCGAGCCGCTCGTCGATTTCAAGCAGAAATGCGGCTACGCGCTCCAGCGCCGTCTTCCGCCCGAGCAGAAGCATATGATTTTCCGCGTGCTGCAGGCTTCGCGTGACGAGGCCGAGGAAACTGGAAGCGCCCGATTCCCGGCTTTGCATCGTCTCGAGCAGGCTGCGCCGCTTGGTGATGCGAACCCTCGTCTCAATCACCGCTTCCGCCGTAAAACGATGCATTGCGCCATTCTCGAGCCCGAACATGTCGCCTGGCAGATGAAACGAATTGATCTGACGACGGCCGTCGGAGAGCAGCTTGTAGGTGCGTACTGCGCCAGAGATGATCTGGTAGACGTACTCCGTCTCCTCTCCTTCTCCGAAGATTTCGGTGCCTCTGCGATATCTGAATTCACTGCAGAACACGCGCTCGCCAGCGAGAGCTGCGAGATGCCCGTCAACCGGACGGCTGCTGGAGGTGTGGGTCCTGAGCAGCATCGTGGAAAGACTCCGACTGAATTAACGATGCATGAATGCTAGGCACGCCGCGGCCGAACGAATTTGATCTGCAGCAACTTAGGTCCCGCCTACGTATTTGCCCGTAAGCGGCCCGGTCGCATAGGCTGCGCGAAGCCCCCATCCAAAGCACCTCAGAAGTTCCGGATTGCCGAAAGCCGATAGGAATTGCAGAGGCAATGTGTTGCGCGGGATCAACAATGCACGCCGAAACTCACCTAATTTGCAGCAAAGCTGGGGTGGGGACACTCCCAGCCATCGTGATGCTCGACGCTGGAAGGCGGCCGGCCTGGCCGCAGATCCGGCGCAACTTTTCCGTCGGGCCAGCGAACAGTTGGAAGAAGCGAAATGCCTGCACGATCACCCTCGGCCCTGATTTTGGCCGTACTGCTGCTCCTCGGCCTCAACGTTCAAAATGCGCACGCATCAGTGACAATCCGGGTGCAGCTTTCCACCCAGACAATGCTGGTCGCCGTCGACGGAGTCGATTTTGCGACTTGGCCAGTGTCGACGGCCCGGCGGGGATACCGCACTCCCATCGGCACATACCGGCCTTATTCTCTCCAGAGCATGCATTATTCGAGGCTCTACGATTTCACGCCGATGCCCTATTCGATCTTCTTCAACGGAGGATATGCAATTCATGGGACATTCGACGTCCGCAATCTCGGGCGCCCCGTGTCTCACGGCTGCATCCGATTGGCGCCAGAACAAGCGCAATCGCTGTTCGAATTGATCCAGGCTCAGGGACCTCAGAATACAACGATCGAGATCTCGCCTTGATGCAGACCCGTTGCGTCACCTCGATAGCTGCAGAAATTCTCCTGAGCTGCCTGCTCGCTCCGCCCGACAAAACAAAACCCCGGCTGAGAAGCCGGGGCTATGTTGTGCAAGTTATCAACGAGAACTCATCGACGCCCGACACGATCGACCGGGCCGCCGCGATTCATCGGTGTTCCGGGCCGCACCGCTTCTCGAGCCGCCGCACGGGCGACCGGGCGCGGTCGCAGCACGACGCCGGGCCTGGCGATGCAACTCGGCGGATAGTCGACGTATTGGCAGTACACCACCGCGCCTGCGGGGCTACTGCCGACCACGGCGCCCGGAATTGCGAGTGACAAGCCAAGCGCGAACGCGCCAAGCGTCCTCGATGTGATTGGTCTGGAGAACAAATTCACGAACACCTCCTGTTTTCATAACACGAAAGGCAGGACGTGAGGCTCAGCGCGCATATCGATTGTGGACATGCTGCGGCGAGCCCCACACTAGGCCTCAGTAACAAGGCGGATAGGGATAGTACCCGCAGGCTCGCTGATAACGGTACGCACCGTAAGCGGCAGCGCCCGCCGCGGCAGCGCCGTAATAGGCGCGGCGGTGGACCCGGCGATGGACGCCGGCCACGCTCATCGGCGTCAGCGGCCGCCCGACCCTGGCTTCAGCCTGATCCACCGATACGGTGAGCAGGTTTGTTTGCGATGATTGGAGTGACAGCGGAGCTGCCGCAAAGAACGACGCAGCCGCGATCAGTCCGAAGAACTTGGCAATTCCCGTCATGCTCGTCTCTCCCGATCTGATGGTGATCGAACACGACGTGAGCCCAAACGCTTGATCGGGCCGTTGATTAAAATCAATGGAATGTCGATTGTCGCCGAAAGACCGATATCTCGCTAATTTGCACGCCCGCATACCGCCTGTATGGACGCAATGAATGATTGCGGCATGAACGGTTTGTTGAGGTAAGCGGCGCACCCCGACTCCACCGCCGCCGAGCGGCAGGCCTCACTGTCGTTGCCGGTCACAAAAATGATCGGCACGGCAATACCTTGGGTCACAAGCTGACGTCGCAAATCGATTCCGGAGCTGCCATTGAGATCGATGTCGAGAACGATGCAAAGAGCCCACTCGAATCTGCCGTGCCGGATCAACGCTCCTGCCGAGTCGAACAACACCGTCTCGTACCCATGCTCGCGGAGCAGCCGCTTCATGCTTCGTCGCATGGAGGGATCATCGTCGACGACGTAAACGGACTTGTACTCGGGCAAGATAACCAGCTTTCCTTCGAGCCTGGCAGGAGGATCAGGGCGGGCAACCTTCGCTACGATCCGCTTGACCATCCAAGATCGGGAGGCATTGCGCGCCTGGAAAGCCAGTCCGTCAATAACATGCGATATTGTCCCTTTGGACAGGGCGCGACGACTTCTCGGCCTCAAGAGGCCGCACATCAGGACCTTTCAGTGGCTATTCGGATCCAGCATGCCAAGTCGCTCAGCGAGCGATACGAGTTCTGCGAACGAACTCACCCGCATCTTCTCCATCACCTGATGGCGATGTGCCTTGATCGTTCGCTCCGTCGTTCCGAGCTCGTGAGCGATCTGCTTGTTGATCTTGCCGCGTACGATGAGATCGAAGACTTGCCGCTCGCGCGGCGTCAGCGATGCCAGGAGGGCGCGAAACATGCCGAGCTTGATCCGCTGGCTCTGTGCGGCATTGTGACGCGCCAAGGCGCGCTCTATCGCATCAATCAGCTGTTCAGACGATACCGGCTTCGTCAGGAAATCCTCCGCACCGGCCTTGATCGTGCGCACAGTCGTTGCCGTATCGGCATACCCGGTGACAAAGATGATCGGCAATGTCGAACCGAGCTCGTTCAACCGGCTTTGCAGATCAGGACCACTGAGGCCCGGTATCTTCACGTCGAGCAGCACGCACGCAGGTGTTTCACCGCGTGGAAGGTGATCGAGCAACTCCGCCGCCGATGAATGTACGACGACGTCGTAACCTGCCAATCGCAGCCGGCGCTCTATCGCGGTGCGAAACGAAGCATCGTCGTCTACCACATGAACCAGGCCGGGCAATTCCACCTCTCAGCCGCTATGTCGCCGCAGAGCCCACTTGAGCGGACGGCAGCCCAAAGCGTTTAGATCTGAAGGCAATTCCATCCATATGAATGACATTGTGCTTAGCAGAACTTTCAAACGAAACATTGCTTCAAATCATACATTTCGCTCTCGGCTTCTCATCCCACGCACGAAGCTTCGCCCCCCCGTGCGAAGGTACATTGTCCCTTGAGACAATGGACAGGAATATCCTCTTTAGCCGTAAATCAACCTCGGCGGGAGTGGGATTGCGCGGCGCATTCCTGGCAATGGAATTCTGATCTGAGACCAATTCAGCGATTTCGTTGAGGAGTTGGCCCATGTTTGTGCGCAACAGCGATGTGACCTCCCGCTCCAGTTCCCTTCGCGACCTTGGAATGACCAGCGATCTAAACCCCGCGGTCAGCTTGAGCGAATTCAGCTACAAGAAGGGAACGGAGATCTATGGCGAGAAGGAGCCTGCCGAGTACGTCTATCAAGTCAAGACGGGCGCGGTGCGAAGCTACAAGCTCCTGTCGGACGGGCGGCGCCAAATCGGCGCCTTTCATCTTGCTGGTGATATCTTCGGTCTCGAAAATGGCGGTTTGCACCGCTTCACGGCGGAAGCGATCGTAGACACCACCGTCCGGTTGATCCGCAGGCAAACCCTGGAGCTGGTGGCCGACAGCGATCCAGTCGTTGCCAACAACCTGCTCAGCATGACGACGAGCAATCTTCAGCACGCCGAGGATCACATGTTGCTGCTGGGGCGCAAGACATCGCTGGAGCGTGTCGCTGCCTTCGTGCTCGAGATGGACCAGCGGCTGACAGGAGCCGACGTGATCGCTCTGCCGATGTCGCGCCGCGATATCGCAGACTATCTGGGCCTGACGCTCGAAACTGTTTCGCGCGCATTGTCGCGGCTGCACGAGCTTGGCACCATTGCCTTTCTCGGCAACACGCAGCGCCAGATCGTGCTGTCGGACCGTCAAAAGCTCGCCACTATCGATCTGCAGGGCTGAATCCGCCGGCGCCGATCGCGGCGAGGTGCTCCAGCGTCTTGCGCAGGACTTCGAACAGCACGGCGGTCGACCAGCCGAACAGAAGAATGCCGTTCATGGCGGTCATCGGCCCGGTCAAGCGCCATGCTTGAACTGGGGTGATATCGCCGTAACCCAGCGTGGTGTAATTGACGAAGGCAAAATAGAGCAGGTCGGATCCGATTGGTGCAGCGCCGAGCATCAAATAGGCGAGCGCCCAGACCAGGGCCTCCAGCGTGTGCGCGAGCATGAGCACCGCTGCCGTCGCGACCATCACCGCCATCAGATGCAGCCTCGGTCGGCCCGTGTGCCTCAACCCGGCGGCGCGAGCGATGCCGATTGCACCGACCGTCACAATCGCGTGGATCATGATGTTGATCGCGCTGACGAAGCTGCCAGCCAGAAATTGGACTGCCATCCGGGCCGAACGCAGCTCAACTGCGCTCGCGCGAGATCGGGTCGAGACGCTTCCTTTGCGCTCTCATGCGCTTGATCTCCTTCTGCAGCGCCTCGGTCTTCTCGTCGCGCTGTTCCGTCCCGGTCTTTTGCAATTCGTCGCGGCGCAGCTTTTCGAGCGCCTTCTCAACCGAGAGCTTGGTCGTGCCGGCCATAATCTTGTCCTCTTCCCGCCGTTGCCGATAGCGATGCCGCTACCTCGCTAGTCCTCCGAACCAGGCACCGAAATAGCCGGCATAGAGCGCCGGGATTTCGAGATTCATCGAATGGCCGACACCGGGCACGATCACGAGCCGGCAGTCCGGCATGGCGGCCGCCATGGCCCTCAAGTCCGCCGGCGGGATCCACCCGTCCCGCTCTCCCCAGAGCACCAGGTGCGGATGCCGGATTTCGGTCATCCGGCGCTCCAGTTCCTTGCTTTCCCACTCCCGATTGAGATTGACGGGCGTGCCGATCCAAATCCCCTCGGAGACGCTGAAGGTCTGCTCGAGGATACGCTCGAACAGGCGCTGGATATCTCCAAGCCCCTCTCGAAACCGCGGCACGGCGTTTGGTGCAAGACTGTCGGGAACGAACAGGGAGGACGCCGCAGTGGCCATCACCGCCCGCGTCACCTCCTTGCTCGCCATCATCGCGCGAAACACGCCAATCTGATCAGCATTGAAGGCCATCCCGAGCGGCGTAACCGGATCGAGCGCGAACACCCGCCCGAACCGTTGCGGCTGCATCAGCAGCATCCGCGCGGCGATGATGCCGCCGGTGGAATGGGTGGCGAGATGGCAGAACTCGATCCCGAGCGCATCGAGTGCGGCCAGCAGATCCTGCGCATGCTGCTGCATCGCGTAGTTGACGTAGTCCGCAGCTGGCTTCGGCCGGTCGCTGTCGCCGCAACCGCGCCAGTCGATGCCGATCACGCGAACCCCGGAGGGGAACAGCGGTGCGGCGAGCTCGATCCAGTCCTTGCTGGCGAGATTGCCATGGACGAACACGACTGTGACGTCGCCTCGTCCCCACTCCCGCCAACCCAGCTGGATTTCACCCGCCTGCACTCTGGGCATGATCCGGGCCTACTTGTTCAAGCCAGCCGTCGGAGCGGCGCCCGGGGGCGTCGGCGCCACCGGCAAGGCCGAGACCACGGCACCCTTGATCATGCGATCCGTGCCCATCGGAGAAGACGTGTCGACCGTCCCCTTGATCACGAAATCGACGACGTCGGCCGGAAACTCCACAGGATTGTCCGTGTGGATGAAGTGCCCGGTCTCTGGGTAAATCTTCAAAATCGGCCGATTGCCCGCATTGGTCATGCGCGACATGAACGGCGTGATCGCGTCGCGGCCCAGATCGGTCAATCCATTGAAGGCGGGCGTCGGAATGAACGGCTCCTTGTCACCGAAGGCGAGGAAGATCGGTGCCTTGATCTGGGTGAGCCGCTCGTAGAGATTCTTCGGATCATCCTGCTGAAGCTCTGCGCCGATAGTGTAAATGTCGTAGATGAACACGTTGCACCACTGTTCGAGCTCCCTCGGGTTGCCCTTGATCAGGCCGACGCGCTGCTCGGTGTGGAAACGGGCGTACTCGCTGTCGCTGAAGAAGTAGCCGCTCTTGGCCGCAGAGACCGCGTTGGTCTCGGGATCGCGCTTCTTGAAATAGAAGAAGTCGCGGACGTTCTGCTCCGAGCGCTTGATCTCGGCGTCGAGGATTCCGGTCGGCCCCCAGGCTGCCTTCCACTTGTCGAAGTCGTGGTCGAAGGACTGATCGAACAATCTCGCCTTCTTGTCCTTGGCAATCGTGATGTCGCGCGGATATTCCTCGAGGCCGGAGGGAGCCTCGAGAGCGAGGCCCTGGACGGCATCCGGCCAGGTCAAGGCGTACCCCATCACAAAT
>NZ_JADFUE010000041.1:0-66760 GCF_054967145.1 Bradyrhizobium sp. UFLA06-24 | reverse complement strand
GGAACGGGACCGTGTGAGCCTCGCGCCCGGATGGGGACTGGGATGGGCCGGCCGTCGCTTCGCGCGCGAGGACGTCGCGAAGCGCTGACGGCTGGTCACGGTTGAGAAAGATACGACATGTCGAAACGAGTGTTGCTTGGTCTCCTCCTCGCTTGCGGCCTCACGGCCTCGGCGCTGGCGCAAGAGCCGAAGACGGGAGGCGTGATCAACGCCGTGATCCAGCCCGAGCCGCCCGGCCTGATGCTTGCGATGATCCAGAACGGCCCGACCCAGATGGTGTCGGGCAACATCTTCGAGGGGCTCCTGCGCTACAGCCCCAAGCTCGAGCCGCAGCCGGAGCTCGCCGAAAGCTGGAGCGTGAGCGAGGACGCCAAGACTTACACCTTCAAGCTTCGAAAGGGCGTCACCTGGCATGACGGCAAGCCCTTCACCGCCGCCGACGTGCTGTTCTCGGTCGAGATGCTGAAGCAGACGCATGCGCGCGCCCGTAACAATCTCGCACAGGTCGACAAGGTCGAGGCGCCAGACGATTACACCGTCGTCTTCACCCTGAAGCAGCCGTTCGGCCCGTTCCTCGGCATTTTCGAGGTCGGCTCGATGCCGATGGTGCCGAAGCATCTCTATGAAGGCACCGACTGGAAGACCAATCCGTACAACAACGCACCTGTCGGCACCGGCCCCTTCATGTTCAAGGAATGGCAGAAGGGCTCGTTCATCCGGCTGGTCAAGAACCCGAACTATTATGAGAAGGGCAAGCCCTATATCGACGAGATCTACTGGCAGGTCATCCCCGACGCTGCCGCGCGCTCGGTGGCCTACGAGACCGGCAAGGTCGACGTGCTGCCCGGCGGCTCGGTCGAGAATTTCGACGTGCCGCGGCTGTCTAAATTGAAGGACACCTGCGTCACCGGGGCCGGCTGGGAGTTCTTCTCGCCGCTGGCCTGGCTGTGGCTCAACAATCGTCAGGGCCCGCTGGCCGACAGGCGGGTACGCCAGGCGATCATGTATGCGATCGACCGCGATTTCGCCAAGGACGTGATCTGGAACGGGCTCGGCAAGGTCGCAACCGGGCCCTCGGCCTCGACCATCAAGTACTACACCGACGACGTGCCGAAATATCCGTACGATCCGGCCAAGGCCAAGGCGCTGCTGAAGGAAGCCGGCTACAGGGGCGAGAAGATCCGGCTGCTGCCGCTCGCCTATGGCGAGACCTGGCAGCGCTGGGGTGAAGCCGTGAAGCAGAACCTGATGGATGTCGGCATGAACATCGAGACGATCTCGACCGACGTCGCTGGGGGCAACCAGAAGATCGGCGACTGGGATTACGACATCGCCTTCACCTATCTCTACCAGTACGGCGATCCCGCGCTCGGGGTGGGGCGCAATTACGTCTCCAGCGCCATCGCGAAGGGCCAGGTGTTCAACAACGTCGAGGGCTACTCCAACCCCGAGATCGACAAGCTGTTCGCCGACGGCGCGGTCGCCACGCCCGATTCCAAGCGCAAGGAGATTTACGAGAAGGCGCAGAAAATCCTGGTCGAGGACGTGCCGGTGGCCTGGATGCTCGAGTTGCAATTCCCGACCATCACCCGCTGCAAGGTCAAGAATTTGATCACCACGGGCATTGGGGTGAACGACGGCTTCAAAGACGCATGGCTCGAGAAGTGAGTTGTCGTTTGCGGTCGAACGTCAAGGACGGTGCACCTCTCCCGCTTGCGGGGGAGGTCGGCGCGAAGCGCCGGGTGGGGGCTTTCTCCACTCGGGGACCCTATTCGCGGAGGCACCCCCACCCCAGCCCTCCCCCGCAAGCGGGAGAGGGAGCGCACCGTCGCCGCGGCGACACTCTGGCAAAATTGACCTAGTTCTAAGATGCTCTCCTTCGTCACTCAGCGTGTCCTGAAAGGCGCGATCGTTCTGCTTGCGATCGTCGTCCTCAATTTCTTCCTGATACGGCTTGCGCCCGGTGACCCCGCGGTCGTGATGGCGGGCGAAGCCGGGGCCAGCGACCAGGTGTTCGTCAAGCAGCTCCGGGAAAAGTTCGGCCTCGACAAGCCGCTGCCCGAGCAGCTCTTCATCTACGTCAAGGGCATTGCGACCCTCGATCTCGGCTTCTCGTTCCGCCAGCAGGCGCCGGTGGCGAAGCTGATCGCGGAACGGTTGCCTGCGACGCTGTTGTTGACCTTGACGGCATTCGCGATCTCGCTAGCACTCGGCGTTGTCTTCGGCACCTTCGCCGCACGCTTCGCCGGCACCTTCCTCGACACCGGCATCACCATCTTTGCGCTGATCTTCTACGCCATGCCGATCTTCTGGGTCGCGCTGATGGGAATTCTGCTGTTCTCCGTCACCGTCGACTGGCTGCCGAGCTTCGGCTATGAGACCGTCGGCGCCAACCTCACCGGCTTTGCCCATGTCATCGACGTCGCAAAGCACCTGATCATGCCGGCGATGACGCTCGGGCTGTTCTTCATGGCGACCTACACCCGCATGACCCGCGCCTCGATGCTGGAGGTGAAACGGCTAGATTTCGTCAAGACCGCCCGCGCCAAGGGCCTCTCCGATGCCGTGATCCAGCGCCGCCACGTGTTGCGCAACGCGCTCCTCCCTGTCGTGACACTCGCCGGCGTCCATGCCGGCACGCTGATCGGCGGTGCCGTCATCACCGAGACCGTGTTCGCCTGGCCCGGCATCGGGCGCCTGATGTACGACGCACTGCTGCAGCGCGACTACAATCTGCTGCTCGGCGTCTTCGTGACCTGCTCGGTCATGGTGCTGATCTTCAACCTCATCACCGACCTGATCTATCGCCTGGTCGACCCACGCATCGAATTCGCCGCATGAAACAGTTCTGGACATCGATGCTGAAGAGCCCGAGCGGCGTCATCGGCCTCATCATCCTCCTGCTCGCGATATCGGTCGCGGTATTCGGGCCGCTGCTGTTTCCGAACTCGCCCTGGCGCATGGTGCAGCGGCCGTTCCTGCCGCCATTCACGCTCGCCGCCGTGCCGCTCGGCACCGATGCACTCGGCCGCGACGTGTTCGCCGGCATGATCTTCGGCGCACGCGTGTCGCTGCTGGTCGGCCTCGTCTCCACGCTGGTCGCGCTGGTGGTCGGCGTGCCGATCGGCGCCATGGCCGGCTATTTCGGCGGCAAGGTCGACGACGCGCTGATGCGCTTCACCGAGTTCTTCCAGACCATTCCGAGTTTTGCGCTCGCGATCGTGCTGGTCGCGATCCTGCAGCCCTCGATCTATTCGATCGTGGCCTCGATCGCCGTGGTGAGCTGGCCGCCGGTCGCACGCCTCGTGCGCGGCGAGGTGCTGTCGCTGCGCACGCGCGAATATGTCCAGGCCGCCGTGGTCACCGGGCAAAGCAACAGCTGGATCATCCTGCGCGAGATCCTGCCCAACGCGCTGTCGCCGGTGATAGTGCTGGCCTCGCTGATGGTGGCAACCGCGATCCTCTTGGAATCCTCGCTGTCCTTCCTCGGCCTCGGCGATCCCAACCTGATCTCCTGGGGCTACATGGTCGGCGCCGGCCGCACGGTGATACGCCAGGCCTGGTGGATCACCGTGTTTCCCGGCGTTGCCATCCTGATCTCGGTGCTCGGGCTGAACCTGATCGGCGAAGGCCTCAACGACGCGCTCAATCCGCGCCTGTCGCGGGAGGGACACTAATGACCGCCCCTGCCGCCGTCTCGATCAACAACCTGAAGATCGCACTGCCCAAGGGCGCCGAACGTCCCTTCGCCGTCGATGGCGTCTCGTTCGATTTGCGCCCCGGCAAGATCGTCTGCGTCGTCGGCGAGTCCGGCTCCGGCAAGTCGATGTGCGCGCATGCGCTGATGGGCTTGCTGCCGGATACGGTTTCCGTCACCTCCGGCGAGATCCAATTCGAAGGCCGAGACCTGCTCAAGCTCGACGACGACGGCTGGCGCGATCTGCGCGGCCGCCGCATCGCGATGATCTTCCAGGAGCCGATGACCGCGCTCAATCCCTTGATGCGGATCGGCGACCAGATGGCGGAGATGTTCGAGGCCCACGGCCTGCTGACGCCGAAGGAGCGGCGCGCCAAAGCGCTGTCGTTGGCGCGGGAAGTCGGCCTGCCCGACCCCGAACGCATCGTGCGCGCCTATCCGCACCAGCTCTCCGGGGGCCAGCGCCAGCGCGCCATGATCGCGATGGCGCTCGCGCTGGAGCCGGCGGTGCTGGTCGCGGACGAGCCGACCACCGCGCTCGATGTCACCACGCAGGCGCAGATCCTGAAGCTGATCCGCAATCTCCAGCGCAACCGCAACATGGCGGTGATGTTCATCACTCATGATTTCGGCGTCGTTGCCGACATCGCCGACCAGGTCGTGGTGCTCCGCCACGGCAAGGTCGTGGAGGAAGGCCCTGCCGCGACCGTCTTCAGCGAACCGCAGCACGACTACACCAAGGCGCTGCTCGCCGCGGTGCCCTCGATGCATCCGCCGGCGCGCGCGGCGCTGGACGATCAGGCCAAAGCCGTCGAGGTGATCGGGCTGGACAAGACCTACGTTACTTCGGGCGGCTGGTTTCGCGAGGACCGCCGCGTCGAGGCCGCCCGCGCGGTCAACTTCGACATCCTCAAGGGCGAGACGCTCGGGCTCGTCGGCGAATCCGGCTCCGGCAAATCCTCGGTCGCCCGGCTCGTGATGCGACTGATCGAAGCCGACCGTGGCACGGTGCGGATCGGCGACACCGATCTCACGTCTCTTTCTGGCAAGGCGTTGCGCACTGAACGCCATCGCATTCAGATGATCTTCCAGGATCCGTTTGCCTCGCTCAATCCGCGCCGCAAGGTTGGCCACATCATCGCCGACGGCCCCATCGCGGCCGGCCTCGCTCCGAAGATCGCATTCGACCGCGCCCGCGATCTCCTCAAGATGGTCGGCCTCGACGCCGGTGCGCTCGAACGCTATCCGCACGAATTTTCCGGCGGCCAGCGTCAGCGCATCGGGATTGCGCGTGCGCTCGCGCTCGAGCCCGAGGTCATCGTCGCGGACGAAGCCGTCTCCGCGCTCGACGTCTCCGTGCAGGCGCAGGTCTTGAGGTTGCTCGAAGATCTCAAGGCGCGGCTCGGCCTTTCGATGCTGTTCATCACTCACGATCTGCGGGTCGCGGCTCAAATCTGCGACCGCATCGCGGTGATGCAGCGCGGCGCCGTCGTCGAGCTGAAGCCGACGGTGCAACTCTTCAGAGCACCGGAACATTCCTACACGCGCGAACTGCTCGCGGCGGTTCCAGGGCGGAAGGAACGCGCGCCCGCTGCATGAAGCTTTTTTGTTTCGGTATTCCGGCCCGTCTGAGGAACGGACCGGTCACGGGCTTTTTATCCCCTGTGACCGCCTGCAGGGCTGCAAAGCCGAAGCCGGCACCCCACATTCGTATGAAATGATTTCCATCATCTGATGATGGACCGACGATCGATTGGAGCCGATATGGGCCAGATTATTCAGTTTGTCTCGAAGTCCGAGCGCGAGCGTCTTCGCCTCATCCAGGAAGCGCGCGCGATCTACGATAGCATCTTCCCGCCTGACGATTCGACCGGTGAGCACGCGAGTGGATCCGACGTCCGCCGAAATGACGGGAGCAACCTCGCGTGATCAAGATCATCGCTGTGCTCTGCAGCCTCGCCGCGCCGGGAAGCTGCCACGAACAACTCGTCACTTCCTCCGACTTCGCCGAGGTCTCGGTGCAGTCCTGCATGATGGGCGCGCCGCAACTTGCCGAGTGGATGAACCAGCATCCGGCAGAGCGACTGGCAGGATGGCGGTGCGTGATCGGGCAACAGAGCGGCCGCGGAATCTAGGGCCGCGCTCGTTCGAGCTCGTCGATCCGTCTTTCCAGGAAACAGACGCGTAGACCAAATCCGCGGCGCGGCTTTGCAACGCTTGCCGCATCTTACCGCGGATTGGTGTTGCTCCAGGTCGGGACTGCGTTGGTGACGCCGACCGACGGCCAACTATATGTCCCGATCGACGGCGCCGTGACCGTGCCCACCGTCTGTCCTGACGAGCCGTAAGATGGCCTCGGCTGCGCCGCAATCAGGCCGGAGCCGCCATAGGCCGGAGCCACGACATTCGTGTTGTAGTGCCGGCTCGCACGGGCCTTCTTTGCTTCAGCCGTGATCGGCGCGGCAAGCAGTCCGGTCGTGAGGAGCGCGGCGATGGCGAGCCTGGTCGTTGTCATGACTAATCCCTACCTACACTAGCGCCTGTGATCCAGATGTTCATTCAGCAAAGAAACGCCATAGGCCTCCGTTCATAACTCCGTGTGCACAGGAATGTGCCGGTACACGAAGGCGCCCTCCGATCAGCGCCGCTTGGGCCGGGACGCCGTGCGGCCGTGGCGCTCCTTCACCGCCGCGACGGAATGCATCAGCTCCTTGAAGGCATTGATTGCCTTGTCTTGTTCAAGCCCATGTCCGTCGTGCACCTCCAGATGTTCGATGACCGCGAGCAGCGCATCTGCAACTCGGCCGATCTGCTTTCCATAACCCGCAACATCAGACAACACATCCTTCTCGACCTCAGGTGCCGAAGATTGCCCGACGGTGATGTTGATGAGGCCGAACTGGCCACCGGCAGGGCTGAAAAAAGATGGATAAATGGACTGAACGACATCCCCCGACAGGGGCAGCTTGAATACGGGCATGATGTTCCCCTCGCTGACGTTCGACCGGCAGAGACACACTACCACGATCATGGCCGCCTTCGGATCGGCCCGAATCAGCGCTACAGGCTGCGACGACTTCGCGCCTTGAGGTGACATGACGGGCCCCGAACTGAAGCAATTGCGCGCCGACCTGTCCGAGGTGCTCGGACAGGCGCTCACCGCGGCCGACATGGCGAAGCTGTGCGGCTTGCCGGAGAAGGGCGGCGCCGACACGATTCGGCGCTGGGAAGTGAGCGGGCCGACGCTCGCGGCGACCAAGGTGCTGCGCGTGCTTGCGATGGCCAGCGAGCGCTATCCGATCATGGAGAAGTTCGACATCTTCGACCGTCATGACGTGCCGGAGGATGAGCGGCCGGCCAGGCGCACGGCGTTCCGCGCGCAGATGCGCGATGAGGTGTTGCGGCGCCTTGGTTAACGAGATGCGTCCGCGAGGTTACCGGAAGCGCCTCGAATTAAGCCTTCCTTCAGCACTTCTTAAGCCGCCATTAAGCACTCAAATCAATTGAAGCCCAATAAGTTAGCTTAGACGCTGCTGTGCCACACGTGTGACAGCATTTTCCTCAAAAGCAAGCTATCTGCAAAACCAACGCGGTGCGGACAGCGCGCTGCCGGGGACCTTAGTGCTGGAGTTTGGACGATGAAGAAGTTTCTGTTTGCGACCGTTGCACTGCTCGTTGTGGGCGCGGCTGCGCCGGCGATCGGCGCCGATCTCGGCGCCCGCCCCTATTACAACAAGGCTGCGCCGGCCTACGTCGCGCCGATCTACAACTGGACCGGTTTCTACATCGGCGGCCATATCGGCGGTGCGTTCTCGAGCGACAACAATTTCAGCGGCCTCTCGACCGGCAACAACGGCAACGGCCGTTTCCTCGGCGGCTTGCAGGCCGGCATGGATTGGCAGGTCAATCCGAACTTCGTGGTCGGCGCCGAAGCCCAGTATTCCTGGCTTTCCGGCAATGTCGGCGCGGTGTTCCCGGGCGGCACTTACACCAACGACCAGCGCGGCCTCGGCTCGATCACCGGGCGCGTCGGCTACACCTGGGGCCCAGGCCTGGTCTACGTGAAGGGCGGCTACGCCTATTCTGACAACAACGAGAAGGTCACCGTCGGCGGCGTGCCGGCAGCCTTCATCATCGATGGCGATCACCGCAACGGCTACACCGTCGGCGCCGGTCTCGAATACATGTTCGCGCCGAACTGGTCGGCCAAGGCCGAATACCAGTATTACAATTTCGGCGACGCGCACTTCACGGCAGGTCCGCTGGTCGGCACCGGCAACTTCACCACCGACGACCACACCTTCAAGGCCGGCCTCAACTATCGCTTCAACTGGGCAAGCCCGGTCGTCGCGCGCTACTGATCGCGCCTGAAGAGATCGCTTCACCGAGGGCCGGCATCATTGCCGGCCCTTTCTTTTTTCGCCCTGCGGAACTGCCAAGCTTTTGTGCAACTTGCGATTTTTTAACCCGGCCCGGGGATACTCCGCGACGAAAACATAAGATTACGGGTGTGGGGGAATTTCGATGGCGATCCGTCTGGGCGTTGGCCGTGTCCTTGGCCGTCTCAAGCCGCGTTTCAAAATGCCGAGATGGGGCCTGCGCGGCAGCCTGTTCGCGGCTTTCGCCGTGATCGCCGGCATGGGGCTCGTGATCGCGGGCGGCGCCGGCTTCGTATTCAACCATCTCGGCTCGACGATGATGGATCTGAGCGGCCGCGACATCCCGCGCCTCTCCGCCAGCCTTCAGCTCGCCTCGCAGAGCGCGACGCTCGCCGCGCAGGGGCCGGGCCTGCTCGCCTCACCCACCGACGATGCGCTGAACGAGCGCACCAAGAACGTGAAGGAAATCCAGCAGCTCGCGATGGGCAAGCTCGGCGAAATCATCGAGCTCGGCGCCGACCAGCAGACGGCGAGCGCGCTCCGCGACACCGCCAAGAGCATCGACGAGGCCACGCAGAGCCTGGTCTCGGCCGCGCGCGAACGGCTCGACACCGGCGCGCTGCACGACAAGCAATACGAAGCATTGCGCAAGGCCCAACAGTCCTTCGTCGGCGCCGCCGGCCCGGCCATGCTGGACGCGCAAACGCGCCTCAACGCGATCCTCGGTTCGGCGGAAGTGTCGGCCGACGACGCCACCGAAGCCGCACGCACCGTTTCGCAGATCTCGACCGTCTCCGCCAACGGCAACCTGATGGCCGCCGACATGATGGCGGCCCTCTCCGCCAACAGCAGTGATACGCTCGAGGCGATCGAGAAGGAATTCAAGACCACCCGCGACCGCGTCAAGTCCAACCTCGATGACCTCCCGAACATTCCCTCGGTCCAGGCCGTGCGCGACACCGTGCAGAAGCTGTTCGCCTTCGGAGAAGGCAAGAGCGGCGTGTTCAAGATCCGCCAGAAGGAGCTCGACTCCATCGACTACGGCCAGACCATCCTGGACGAGACCCGCAAGCTCAATGTCGGCCTCGGCATCAGCGTGCAGGCGCTCGTCGACGGCGTGCAGAAGGAGACCAACGCCTCGACCTTCCGGGCGCGTCAGGAGATCTCGCTCGCCACGACCGCCATGCTGGCCCTGGGCGGCCTCACCTTGATCGGTTCGGCGCTGTTCGTCTGGCTCTATGTCGGCCGCAACATCCTGCGCCGCATCCGCGAGCTTCAGCGCGCCATGCAGCTGCTCTCGGCCGGCGACCTCGACACCGAGATCGTCCGCTCACGACAGAACGACGAGATCGGCGCGATGAAGGAAACGCTGACCGTGTTCCGCGACAGCATGATCGAGGCCCGGGCGCTTGCGAGCGAGCAGGAAAAGGATCGCGTCGCCAAGGCCGAGCGTGCCGCGCAGATGGAAGCCAAGATCGCGGAGTTCGAAGGCACGGTGCGTGGCGCGCTCGACAATCTCGCGCAATCGGCCAATTCGATGCAGGCAACCGCGCAGAGCATGTCGACCACCGCCGATCAGTCCAACGCGCTGGTGAACGCAGTTGCGTCCGCCGCGGAGGAGACCTCGGTCAACGTGCAGACGGTGTCGTCGGGCACCGAGCAGCTGTCGTCCTCGATCGAGGAGATCAGCAAGCAGGTGGTCACCTCGGCCGCGATCGCCAAGAAGGCGGTGGACGAGGCCGGCGCCACCGACGCGACGGTTCAGAGCCTTGCCGACAGCGCCAGCCGCATCAGCGTCGTGGTCGACCTGATCCAGACGATTGCCTCACAAACCAACCTGCTCGCGCTCAACGCCACCATCGAGGCGGCGCGTGCAGGCGAAGCCGGCCGGGGCTTTGCGGTGGTGGCGTCCGAGGTGAAAAGCCTCGCGAGCCAGACCGCGAAGGCGACGGACGAAATCCGAGCCCAGATCGCCAGCATGCAGCAGGTCACGACATCGGCCGTCGGCGCCATCCAGGGCATCGGCCGGATCATCGGCGAGATCAATGACGTCACCACGACCATTGCAGCCGCGGTCGAGGAACAGGGCGCAGCGACCCGCGAGATCGCCCGCAACATCCAGCATGCCGCCGGCGGCACCAGCGAGGTCTCCAGCAACATCGTCGGCGTCTCCACCGCCTCCGCCGAAGCCGGTGCCGCGGCTAGCGAGGTGCTGAGTGCGTCAGACGCGCTCCGCCGAGAAGCCGACATGCTGCGCGGAGAGATCGACGCGTTCCTCAACAACATGCGGGCGGCGTAAAGCGGCGTCCACACGGGGACTCCACTCCCTCTCCCGCTTGCGGGGGAGGGCAGGGTGGGGGTGCCTCGGCGTTGGGAGTATCTGAGGCACATCGAAACCGTCCCCGGGTGGAGCGAGCCCCCACCCGGCGCTTCGCGCCGACCTCCCCGCAAGCGGGAGAGGTGACCGAATTCGGGGCACGATTGTCCCACATCACGGAAAAACATCACGCGGAATGACCGCCATGCGGAGACCACGGCCCGCACTTTTTCGGCTGGCGCCTCGCCCGCGCTGGGTTTAAGCCGGTAACATGAACGCGAAAACCGACACCGTGCAGTCCTCCGCCGAGGCCCTGCGCTATCCCTGGGACCAGCATCCCGGCCACGACGAGATCGTCGAAGTGCGTCCCGGCGTGTTGTGGGCGCGGCTGAAATTGCCGTTCCGCCTCAACCACGTGAACATCTATCTGCTCGCCGACGGGGATGGCTATGCGATGGTCGATGCCGGATTCGGCAACGAGGAGACCATCGAGGCCTGGACCAAGCTGTTCGAGGGACCGCTGAAGGGCGTGACCATCACGCGCCTGATCGTCACGCATTCGCACCCCGACCATGTCGGACTCGCCGGCTGGATCGTCGAGCGGTTCAACTGCCCGCTGGTGATGTCGCAGGTCGAATATCTGCAATCGGTCTATCACCAGAACCGCGGCACCGAGGAGCGGCGCGAAGCGCAGCGGCTGTTCTTCCGCCGCCACGGCATGGACGAGTCGCTCACCGAAAAGCTGCTCGGTCGTGGTCAGGATTATCTCAAGCGCGTCTCGGTGCTGCCGCCGTCCTACCGCCGCATCTCGCATGGCGACGAGGTCGTGATCGGCACACGCCGCTTCAAGGTGATCACCGGCGGCGGCCACGCGCTCGACCAGGTGATGCTGTATTGCGCCGACGACAAGCTGTTCCTCTCCGCCGACCAGGTGCTGAGCAAGATCTCGCCGAACGTCAGCGTCTGGGCGGTCGAGCCCGACCAGAATTCGCTCGGCGAATACCTGGCCTCGCTTGCGAGCCTCACCACCACCCTGCCCTATGACCTCCTGGTGCTGCCCGGTCATGGCGTGCCGTTCTACGGGCTCAAGACCCGCATCAAGCAGCTCGCCGATCATCACGAGGAGCGCTGCCGCCTGATCGCGGAAGCCTGCCGAGAGGTGCCGCAGACCTCGCGCGCCCTGGTGCCCGTGGTGTTCAACAAGCACGTGCTGGACGAGCACCAGATGGGCTTTGCCGCCGGCGAGCTCGTCGCCCACGTCAACTACATGATCGTCGAAGGCCGGCTGACGGCCGAGACCAAGGACGGCGTGCTGCAGTTCAGGACGACGTGAGCCGTCGTCTCGACCTCGCCCCGTTTGCGCGGCGAGGAGCAGATGGATGGTGCGAAGCAGCATTCTAAGTCGCGCGGACTTGATCGGGATCAAGTCGCGGCGCACCGGATAGGGCATTTTGCCCAAATGCCCCTCACGGCCGAATGTGGCATAGCGCATAGACATTGGAGCTGGAAAAGCTCTAAGTAGACGCGCCCTTTTTGGTCAGTTCCGTCTCAGGTTTGCCGATGGATTACGCCCAGTTCTTCAATTCCGCCCTCGATCGCCTCCATTCTGAACGGCGCTACCGCGTGTTCGCGGATCTGGAGCGCACGGCCGGCCGGTTCCCGCATGCGGTCTGGCATTCGCCCAAGGGCAAGCGCGACGTTGTGATCTGGTGCTCCAACGATTACCTCGGCATGGGCCAGCACCCCAAGGTGATCGGTGCCATGGTGGAGACCGCAACGCGCGTCGGCACCGGCGCGGGCGGCACCCGCAATATCGCGGGCACGCATCACCCGCTGGTGCAGCTCGAAGCCGAGCTCGCCGACCTTCACGGCAAGGAAGCGGCGCTGCTGTTCACCTCGGGCTACGTCTCGAACCAGACCGGCATTGCGACCATCGCAAAACTCATTCCGAACTGCCTGATCCTGTCGGATGAGCTCAACCACAATTCGATGATCGAAGGCATCCGCCAGTCCGGCTGCGAGCGGCAAGTGTTCCGCCACAACGATCTCGCGCATCTCGAAGAGCTGCTGAAGGCCGCGGGTCCGAACCGGCCGAAGCTGATCGCCTGCGAGAGCCTTTACTCCATGGACGGTGACGTCGCTCCGCTCGCCAAGATCTGCGATCTCGCCGAGAAGTATGGCGCGATGACCTATGTCGACGAGGTTCACGCCGTCGGCATGTACGGCCCGCGCGGCGGCGGCATCGCCGAGCGTGACGGCGTCATGCATCGCATCGACATCCTCGAAGGCACGCTCGCAAAGGCGTTCGGCTGCCTCGGCGGCTATATCGCCGCCAACGGCCAGATCATCGACGCGGTGCGTTCCTACGCGCCGGGCTTTATCTTCACCACCGCGCTACCGCCGGCGATCTGCTCGGCCGCAACAGCCGCGATCAAGCATCTGAAGACCTCGAACTGGGAGCGCGAGCGCCACCAGGACCGTGCCGCCCGCGTCAAGGCGATCCTCAATGCCGCGGGCCTGCCTGTGATGTCGAGCGACACCCACATCGTGCCGCTGTTCGTCGGGGACCCCGAAAAGTGCAAGCAGGCCTCGGACATGCTGCTCGAGGAGCACGGCATCTACATCCAGCCGATCAACTACCCGACCGTGCCCAAAGGCAGTGAGCGGCTGCGCATCACGCCCTCGCCCTATCACGACGACGGCCTGATCGATCAGCTCGCCGAAGCCTTGCTCCAGGTCTGGGAGCGCCTCGGCCTGCCGCTGCGCGAGAAGTCGCTGGCGGCGGAGTGATCCAGCGTCCTGGTGAAGGCCTGGACCTATTATCCCGACCGCCATTGCTGCGGCACGCTGAAGTCACAGCGTGTCCCTAACCACGTCCGGTGGCTATGGGCCTGGCGTTCGCCAGGACGACCTCGACGTTGGCACTTTACGACAACCCCAAGTTCCCCCTTCCGCCTGCCATTTCGCTGTCGCCTCCACCCGGCCAACGCGCTAGATTTGCAGGGAAAATGAGATCGGGCGCGAAAGCGCCATGGGAGAAGCACGCTCGCCATGCTGCACGATTGGGGCGTGATTGCTGCCGCCTTCGGCTATATCGGCTTCCTATTCCTGGTGGCGAGCCATGGTGACCGTCGCTCGCCGGCTGGAGCCGGCCGCGCGTCCGGACTGATCTATCCGCTATCGCTGGCGATCTACTGCACCTCCTGGACCTTCTTCGGCTCGGTCGGCTTTGCCACCCGTACCTCGACCGATTTCCTTGCGATCTATGTCGGTCCGATCCTGATGATCGGGCTTGGCGCCGGCGTGCTTCGCCGCGTGATCCAGCTTGCCAAAGCACACAACATCACCTCGATCGCCGACTTCATCGGCGCGCGCTACGGCAAGAGCCAGGCCGTGGCGGCGACGGTGGCGCTGATCGCGATCATCGGCTCGGTGCCCTACATCGCGCTCCAGCTCAAGGCGGTGGCCTCCTCGCTCGAAGTCATCCTGAGTGAGGACCAGGCGTTCTCGCACATTCCGATCCTCGGCGACATTGCGCTGATGGTGACCTTGGCGATGGCGGCCTTCGCGGTGCTGTTCGGAACACGGCAAACCGACGCCACCGAGCATCAGCACGGGTTGATGCTGGCAGTTGCGACCGAGTCCACCATCAAGCTGGCTGCCTTCCTCACCGCGGGCATTTTCGTCACCTTCTGGATGTTCTCCCCGCACGAGTTGATCGAGCGCGCGATGAAGACGCCGGAGGCGGTCCGCGCCATCGAGTATTCGCCGTCGATCGGTAATTTCCTGACCATGACGCTGCTGTCGCTGTGCGCGATCATGCTGCTGCCGCGGCAGTTTCACGTCAGCGTGGTGGAGAACTCCTCCGATGCCGAGGTCAGCCGCGCGCGCTGGCTGTTTCCGCTCTACCTCGTCGCCATCAATGTGTTCGTGATCCCGATTGCGCTCGCCGGCCTGATCAGCTTTCCGTTCGGCGCGGTCGATCCCGACATGTACGTTCTGGCCCTGCCGATGGAAGGCGGCGCGGGACTGCTCAGCGTCGCCGTCTTCGTGGGCGGCCTGTCGGCAGCAACCGCGATGGTGATCGTCGAATGCGTCGCGCTCTCCATCATGGTCTCGAACGACCTCGTGGTGCCGCTGGTGCTGCAACGACGCCCCGAAGGGCGCACGGGGGCCACGGATTTCGGCGACTTCCTGCTGCGCTCGCGACGGCTCGCCATCTTCGCCATCATGGTGATGGCCTATTTCTACTATCGCGCGCTCGGTAATGCCCAGCTCGCGGCGATCGGCCTGCTCTCCTTTGCCGCCATCGCGCAGCTCGCGCCCGCCTTCTTCGGCGGCCTGCTGTGGCGGAGGGCGACCGCGCGCGGCGCCATCGGCGGCATGCTGGTCGGCTTCGCGGTGTGGCTCTACACGCTGTTCATCCCGAGCTTCATGGATACCTCCACCGCGGGCATCCTGCTGCTCCAGCATGGCCCGTTCGGCATCGAGGCGCTGCGGCCGCAGGCGCTGTTCGGCGCCGATCTGTCGCCGTTGATGCATGGCGTGGTCTGGTCGCTTTCGCTGAACATCCTCACTTACGTGCTACTGTCGCTGGCGCGGCAGCCCTCGTCCATCGAGCTGGTGCAGGCCGACCTGTTCGTGCCCAACACGCTCGCGCCGATCTCGCCGAACTTCCGCCGCTGGCGCACGACCGTCACGGTGCAGGACATCCAGACGACCGTCGCGCAATATCTCGGACCCGATCGCGCCCGGCACTCCTTCGAAGCGTTCTCTGCGCGGCGCAATATGCGGCTGGAGCCGGGAGCCCCCGCCGATTTCGAATTGTTGCAGCACGCCGAACACCTGATCGCCTCCTCGATCGGGGCGGCATCATCGCGCCTCGTGATGTCGCTGCTGCTGCGCAAACGCACGGTGTCCGCGAAAGCCGCGCTGAAGCTGCTCGACGATTCCCATGCGGCGCTGCACTTCAACCGCGAGATCCTCCAGACCGCGCTGAATCACGTGCGCCAGGGCATCGCCGTGTTCGATGCCGACCTGCAACTGATCTGTTCCAACAGGCAGTTCGGCGATCTGCTCAACGTGCCCCCGCATTTCATCCAGTTCGGCACGCCGCTCCGCGAGATCCTGGAATTCATGGGCGTGAGCGATCCGGCCAATGAGGGGAATCGCGAGGCGATGATCGAGCAGCGGCTCGTGGCCTACACCACCGACAGCGAGCCTTATCTCGAGCGCCTGCCCGAACGCCGCATGGTGATCGAGGTGCTCACCAACCGCATGCCCGGCGGCGGCTTCGTCATCACATTCACTGACGTCACGCCGACCTTCGAAGCCGCGGAAGCGCTGGAACGCGCCAACGCCACGCTGGAGAAGCGCGTGCGCGACCGCACCGAGGAACTGACCCGGCTCAACTCCGAGCTGGCGCTGGCCAAGAGCAGCGCGGAGGACGCCAGCATCTCCAAGACCCGCTTCCTCGCGGCTGCCAGCCACGACATTCTCCAGCCGCTGAATGCGGCGCGGCTCTATGTCACGAGCCTGGTCGAGCGTCAGCACAACGGCGAGGAGACGCGGCTGGTCGAGAATATCGACGAATCGCTGCAGGCCATCGAGGAGATCCTCGGCGCGCTGCTCGACATCTCCAGGCTCGATGCCGGCGCAATGACGACCTCGATCTCGAGCTTCAAGATGGCCGATCTGATGCGCTCGCTGGAGATCGAGTTCGCACCGATCGCGCGTGCCAAGGGCCTCGACCTCACCTTCGTGCCCTGCTCGCTGCCGGTCGAGTCGGACCGGTTGCTGCTGCGGCGGCTGCTGCAGAACCTGATCTCGAACGCGATCAAATACACCCCGCGCGGGCGCGTGTTGGTCGGCTGCCGCCGGCGCGGCGCCTCGCTCAATATCTGCGTCTACGACACCGGCGTCGGCATTCCCGCGGTCAAGCGCGGCGAGATCTTCAAGGAATTCCACCGCCTCGAGCAGGGCGCGCGGATCGCGCGCGGGCTGGGATTGGGACTCTCGATCGTGGAGCGG
Source organism: Bradyrhizobium sp. UFLA06-24 (assembly GCF_054967145.1). Taxonomy (NCBI): domain Bacteria; kingdom Pseudomonadati; phylum Pseudomonadota; class Alphaproteobacteria; order Hyphomicrobiales; family Nitrobacteraceae; genus Bradyrhizobium; species Bradyrhizobium sp. UFLA06-24. The sequence continues at coordinate 50,337 of NZ_JADFUE010000041.1, read as the reverse complement.
CTGGCGCGCGTGTTGGACCACCGCATCACCATCGACGCCAATGCCGGCGGGGGCTCACTGTTCTCCGTGACCGTCCCGACCGCGAAGGCCGTGACGCTGACCGCCGCGGTGACCAGCGCAACACCGCTGGCACGCACCTCGATCTCCGGCGCGCTGATCGTCTGCATCGAGAACGACGCCGCGATCCTCGACGGCATGCGGACGCTGCTGAAGGCCTGGGATGCCGAGGTGATCGCGGTCGCCGATCCCGAAGGCGCAATTGCGGCCATCGAAGCCGCCGGCCGGCGGGTCACCGGGCTGCTCGTCGACTATCACCTCGACCGCGGCAACGGCATCGCCGCCATCCGCGAGATCCGCCGCCGCTTCGGCGACACCATCCCCGCCATCCTGATCACCGCCGATCGCAGCCCGGCGGTGCAAACGGCGGCGCGCGACGAGAAGATCGCGGTGCTGAACAAGCCGGTCAAGCCGGCCTCGCTGCGGGCCCTGCTGGGGCAGTGGCGGACGCAGCAGATGGTGGCGGCGGAATAGGGCTCGGGCGGCCGGCGCGACGTCTCAGGGCGCGAGCCGCGTGAAGACGTAGTCATGGCTCCTGGCGCGGGCTTCATGGCAGGCAAAGCAGGTGCGGTGCTGCGCCTCGTCCACCGGCTTGCCGTCGATGAAGCGGCCAAAGCCCCAGCCGCCGGTCGCGGCATATTTCCTGGAATCCTTGACCATGACCTGGATCGTGGTGGCGGCACCGGGAACGGTTGCAGAGGCGAAGTCGGGAGACTGCGTGCGCTTCCAGGCACGCTTCACCAGAATGGTGCCGTCGGGAAATGGCAGCTTGCCATCCTGATAGGCTTCGCTTGCGGCCTGGTTGCCGACGACCGCGCGCAACTCATCCACGGGCGCGGCCTCTTCGGCCGGCGCGATCAGCTCCCACTGCTTGTAGTTCACGGGAATCGTGACGCCGAAGATCGGCAAGGCATTCGCCGCGGTAGGGCCTTGGGCGAGCGCGATCGAGACCAGATACGGCACGCATGTCAATAGAGCGACGACAAGCAGGATCGCCAGCGCGATGACCGTGGTGGGGAACGATTTTTTCTGTTCAGATTCGGGGGACGTCATGAGATGTCTTCAGGCTGGATCGCGGCCGTGCCTCGGCCCGGCGCGCGCCGGACCGGGGACAGGAACGTGCCCTCACGCGCCGTCGTCGGCGTCGATGATAGCCTTGGCAAAGGCCTGCGGCGCTTCCTGCGGCAGATTGTGACCGACGCCGCCCGTGATCAGGCGATAGTCGTAGCGGCCGGAGAATTTCTTGGCATAGGTGCTGGAATCGGGATGCGGGGCGCCGTTAGCGTCGCCTTCCATGGTGATCGTGGGCACGCTGATCACTGGACCTGCCGCGAGCTGCCTTTCGATCTCCTCGTACTTCGATTCGCCTTTCACAAGTCCCAGCCGCCAGCGGTAATTATGGATCGTGATCGCGACGTGATCCTTGTTGTCGAAGGCCTTCGCGCTACGGTCGAAAGTGGCGTCATCGAACTTCCACTGCGGCGAGGCCAGCTTCCAGATCAGCTTGGCGAAATCATGCGTGTACTTCTCGTAGCCGGCGCGGCCGCGCTCGGTCGCGAAATAGAACTGATACCACCATTGCAGCTCGGCCGAAGGCGGCAGCGGCGCACTGCCCGCCGCCTGGCCGGAGATCAGATAGCCGCTCACAGACACCAGGGCGCGGCAGCGCTCCGGCCACAGCGCCGCGATGATATCTGCGGTGCGCGCGCCCCAATCGAAGCCGGCAACAACGGCCTTCTTGATGTCGAGCGCATCCATCAACGCGATGATGTCGACGGCCAGCGCCGCCGGTTCGCCATTGCGCAGCGTCTCATCCGAGAGGAACTGGGTCGAACCGTAGCCGCGCAAATAGGGAATGATGACGCGGTAGCCGGCCTGCGCCAGGATCGGCGCGACGTCGATGAAGCTGTGAATGTCGTAAGGCCAGCCGTGCAGCAGGATAGCCACGGGGCCGGTCGCCGGGCCCGCTTCCGCGTAGCCGACATCGAGCACGCCGGCTTTGATCTGCTTGATCGTGCCGAAGGAAGCGCTCGATGCGGAGGAGCGTACCGCCTCGGTTGCGGCGCGCGCAAGGTCGATCGCGCCTAGACCGACGGCGACCGTGCCGGCTGCGACGCCGAGGAACTGGCGGCGATGCTGGTCGATGATCTGTCTCATGGTCGGATACTTTCTCTTGAGGGTTGTCGGATTGATCAGATCAAATCGATCGTGACGTCGATATTGCCGCGAACAGCCTTGGAATAAGGACAGGTCCGGTGGGCCTCGTCGATGAGATCGCGCGCGACGTCGCGGTCCAGGCCAGGTAGGCTGACTCCGAGGCGGGCTCTGAGCGCGTAGGCCCCCTCGTCGAGGACGAGATCGATTTCCGCATCGATCGCGCTCTTGCTCGGAAGCTCGATTTTGCGCTTCCGGGCTGCGATCTCCATCGCGCCTTCGAAGCAGGCGGACCAGCCGGCTGCGAACAATTGCTCGGGATTGGTGCCGATGCCGGCACTGCCCGGAGGCGACAGCCGCACATCGAGACGTCCGTCGGAGCTGCGGGACATGCCGTCCTGACGGCCGCCAGTGGTGTGGGTTCGCGCGGTGTAGAGCAGTTTTTCCGTTGGGCTCATGAGGATCTCCTTGCCGTCACGACAACTGACTAGCAGGGCGCCTCGCGGTACGCCCGTTTGGACTTATGAGAAGTTGTGAGGCCGGCAGGGAACCCGATTTTAGACCCGCAAACATTGTCAGATGCCGATGCAAGACCGACCTTGCGGGATCGCCGCCCGCTGGCTACCGATGCCGGCAAATGAGCAAGACTCCGTGATGACTGAGCCGGCCAAGTCCGCTGCCGCAACACTCTCGTTCGGACCATTCACCGTCACGCCGCATGCGAGGCTGGTGACGCGCGACGGCGTCGCGCTGGCGTTGGGCGCCAAGAGCTTCGACACGCTGATCGCCCTGATGTCGCGCCCCAACGAGGTCGTCAGCAAATGGGACCTGATGGGCCTGGTCTGGCCCGGCATGAGCGTCGAGGAAGCCAATCTGCGCTTCCACATCGCAGCGCTGCGGAAGGCGCTCGGCGATGGCAAGGACGGCGCCCGCTACATCACGACCCTGTCCGGCCGCGGCTATTGCTTCGTGGCACCGATCTCGCGCGCCGAGATTCCGGAGCCGCCGCGTCCGGCGCCCCGAGCGGAATTGCCGCCTGTCAAGCTGCCGAACCGGCTGCAGCGGATGGTCGGACGCGCGGACGCGATCGCCACCGTGTCGGACAAGCTCGTCACCTCCCGTTTCGTCACGATCGTGGGCCCCGGCGGCGTCGGCAAGACGGCCGTTGCGGTCGCGATCGCCCACGACCTGATCGAAACGTTCTCCGACGCCGCGCATTTCGTCGATCTCGCAGCGCTGAGCGATCCCGATCTCGTGATCACCTCGCTTCTGCTGATGCTCGGCCTGCCGGCCCAGGCAGACGATCCTATGCCCGCTTTGCTTGCACATCTGCAGGACAAGCGCATGTTGCTGATCCTGGACAATTGCGAGCATGTGATTGCCGCGGCTGCACCACTGGCCGCGGAGATTTTTCAGGCCGCGCCGCAGGTCCATATCCTGGCGACGAGTCGCGAGGCGCTGCGCGTCGAGGGCGAGCAGGTCTACCGGCTGGCGCCGCTTGGCGTTCCCCCTGAAAATCGCGAACTGACGGCCGCGGTCGCCCGGACCTATCCCGCACTGGAGCTTTTCCTCGAACGCGCTGCCGCAGGCGGTGCCCGGATCAAGCTCGACGATTCCAATGCCGACATCGCCGCGAGAATCTGCCGCAAGCTCGACGGCATGGCGCTGGCGATCGAGCTTGCCGCCGGACGGGTCGAAGCCTATGGCCTGGAGCAGACCGCTACGCTGCTCGACGAACGCCTCAACCTGCTCTGGCAGGGACAGCGGACCGCGCCGCCGCGGCAGAAGACGTTGCAGGCTACGCTGGACTGGAGCTACGGGCTGCTGTCTGAGCTCGAACGTCTGGTGCTGCGCAGGCTTGCGGTTTTCGCCGGCCATTTCACCATCGACGCCGCGCTCGAGGTCGTGCCCGACGAGCAGGTCGACCGCTCGCGTCTGTTCGACTCCATCGACAGCCTCGTCGCCAAATCGATGGTCGCCCCACGGCCCATCGGCGCCATGATGCGCTATCGTCTTCTCGACACCACCCGCGCCTATCTGCTCGCGATCGCCGACGACGGATCGGCGCTCGCCGCCCGCCACGCCGCCTATTACCAGCGATGGCTGCAGCAGGCCGGCGCGACATGGGCGACGCTGCCGAGTGCCGATGAGCGGGCCATCCATTTCTCCGCGCTTCACAACGTGCGCGCCGCGCTCGACTGGTGTTTCGGCGCGGGCGGCAATACCGCGATCGGCATTGCACTCGCCGCTGCGGCGGCGCCCATCTTCCTCGCAATGTCCCTGCTGATCGAATGCCGGCGCTGGTCGGAACGGGCGCTGCTGGCGATCGATCCCACCGCGCGCGGCAGCACTGAAGAGATGCATCTGCAAGCCGCGCTCGGATTGACCTTGATGTTCACGCACGGTGGCAGCGAAGCGGCGCATAGCGCGCTGAGTCGCGCGCTCGCCATTGCGGACGGGCTCGGCGATGCACAAAACCAGCTCCAATTGCTCGGTCGGATGCACATCTTCCACGAGCGGATCGGTCAGTTCGAGGCCGCGCTCGAGCATGCGCAACGGAGTCTCGGCGTCGCCGAAGCGCTGGGCGATGCCGCTTCGCTTGCTCTCGCCCAGTCGCTGCTCGGCGTCTCCTTGCATCTGGGCGGTCAGCATCGCGACGCCCTGACGATGCTGGAGGCAGCCTGGCGTGGTCCTGGCACCGAACGGATCAGCACGGTCTATGGGTTCGACCATCGCAACCGCGCCGGCATCTCGCTGGCGCGTGAGATGTGGCTGCAGGGCCGCCCCGCGCAGGCGCGGCGGCTAGCCCAGCAGACGGTCGCGGAAGCCGCGCAGATGGACCATCCGATCACGCTCTGCATCGCCCTGATCTGGGCGGTCTCGATCGATCTCTGGAGCGGTGACCTCGATGGGGCGGAGGAGCACATCGACCGCTTCATCGCTCACGCCGAGTCGCGCTCGATGGGGCCTTATCTCGCGGTCGGCAGAGGCGTCAAAGGCGAGCTCGCGATCCGGCGCGGCGATGCGAAGAGCGGCGTCGAAACGCTCAGGCGCTCCCTGCAGGAGCTGCACGATGCCGGCTATGAGCTGCTCACCACGACGTTCAACATCGCCCTGGTTGAAGGTCTTCTGGCGCTCGGAGAAATCGAGAGAAGCGCGCAGTTGATCGACGATGCGATCCGTCTCGTCGCGCGGAGTGGCGATCATTTGTACATGCCGGAGCTGCTGCGAATGAGCGGCAAGGTGTTACTGTCGCAGCCCCAGCCGAATATCGAGCAGGCGGAGAGCTGCGTCAGGGAAGCACTCGAGCTGAGCCGGCGCACCGGCGCCAAAGCCTGGGAGCTGCGCGCTGCGATTGATCTGGCGACGTTTGTTGCCGACGGCGGGGAAGCGAAGCGAACGCTCCGAACCGCGTTCGAAGGTTTTGCCGAGGGCTGCGACACCATGGAGATCAAGGCGGCTCGCGAGATCCTGAACGGTCTGTAGATCGCTCCTGTCCCGGACGCGCTGCCGGGACCTGGAATACCACGCCGCGTGCGGCCCGCGACTGGACTACCCCGTCGGGGCGCCCTGCTTCCACTGGCCGCCGGCGATCTTGGCGGCCGCGATCACCGCCTGGGTCCGGCTTTCGACGCCGAGCTTCTGCAGGATCGCCGAGACATGCGCCTTGATCGTCGCCTCGGAGACGCCGAGCTCGTAGGCGATCTGCTTGTTCAGCAATCCCTCCGACAGCATCATCAAGACCCGCACCTGCTGCGGCGTCAGCGTCACCAGGCGGTCGCGCAGCTTCGTCATGTCGGGGTCGGCGACAGCGGACAGGTCCGTGTCGGCGGGAACCCAGACGTCCCCCTCCATCACCTTGAGGATGGCATCGCGCAAGGTCTCGACACCGAACCGCTTTGGGATGAACCCGGACGCGCCGAAATCGAGCGAGCGGCGGATGGTGGCGCTGTCGTCGGAGGCCGAGACGATCACCACCGGGATCGCCGGATATTGGGCGCGCAGATAGATCAGGCCGGAGAAGCCGGAGATGCCGGGCATCGAGAGGTCGAGCAGGACCAGGTCGACGTCAGAGGTCTGCTCCAAGAGCTTGGTCAGATCTTCGAAAGAACCAGCCTCGTCAATCTTCGCCGTGCTCAGAACGCCCGCCACCGCCTGCCGCAGCGCATCGCGGAACAGCGGATGGTCATCGGCAATGACGAGATGGGTGGAGGGAGCGTTCATCGATCTCTTGCTGTCGTTCGTCACCGGGCCAGTAGTCCGGACCGGGACAATGGTCAATTCTTTCCCGACCGGCCGTGGCATGCAAGAGCCCATTATTCCTTTACGGAAAAAGGGGTTAATCCGCGCGCCGGGAGCGCGGCACGGCACTATAACTCCGCACCGTCAGTTGCGTGTCAGTGCGGAAGGCCGAAAGTCGTATTGGGGCAGGTTTCACGCCGATGTTACTTTGAGCGCAAGCCTAAATTGATCCGGCTGGTCCGGACGCGCGGCTTTGCACTAACTCTTGGGAGCGAAACGATGACAATGGCTGCCACAGCGGGCTCAGGGGTCCGCGCTGGAGGAATGACTGCCGAGGAGCGAAAGGTCATTTTCGCATCCTCGCTCGGCACCGTGTTCGAATGGTACGACTTCTACATCTACGGCACGCTCGGCGCCTTCCTGGCAAAATACTTCTTCTCGAACGTGCCGCCGAACGTCGGCTTCATCTTCGCGCTGCTCGCCTTTGCGGCAGGCTTCGCGGTTCGTCCCTTCGGTGCGCTCATCTTCGGCCGCCTCGGCGACATGATCGGCCGCAAATACACCTTCCTCGTCACCATGACGCTGATGGGCATCGGCACGTTCTTCATCGGCCTGCTGCCGGGCTATGCAACCTGGGGCATCGCCGCGCCGATCGTGCTGATCGGCCTGCGCTTGATCCAGGGCCTTGCTCTTGGCGGCGAATATGGCGGCGCAGCGACCTACGTCGCGGAGCACGCCCCTCAAGGCAAGCGCGGCTACTACACCTCATGGATTCAGACCACGGCAACGCTCGGCCTGTTCCTGGCGCTGCTGCTGATCCTCGGAATCCGGACCGTGATGGGTGAGGAATCGTTCGGAGATTGGGGCTGGCGCATTCCGTTCCTGCTCTCCGGTGTCCTGCTGGCGGTTTCGATCTGGATTCGCTTGAGCCTGAGCGAGTCGCCGGTCTTCCAGCGCATGAAGGAAGAGGGCAAGACGTCGAAGCGCCCGCTCACCGAAGCCTTCGGCGAGTGGAACAACGCCAAGATCGCGATCCTGGCACTGCTCGGCGCAACCGCGGGTGAAGCGGTGGTGTGGTACGGCGGACAATTCTACGCGCTGTTCTTCCTCACCCAGACCCTGAAGGTACCGGCCGTCCCGGCGCAGATCATGATCGTGGTTGCGCTGGCGCTGGGCACGCCCTTCTTCGTCATCTTCGGCATGCTGTCCGACAAGATCGGCCGCAAGCCGATCATCCTCGCCGGCTTCCTGCTGGCAATGGTGACCTACTTCCCGATCTTCAAGGGCATCACCCACTTTGCCAACCCGAAGCTGGAAGCTGCGCTGTCGGCCTCGCCCGTGACCGTCATCGCCGATCCCAGCGAATGCTCGTTCCAGTTCAAGGCGACGGGCACCGAAAAGTTCACCACCGGCTGCGACATCGCCAAGGCCGCGCTGGTGAACCTGTCGGTGAACTATCAGAACCAGGATGCGCCGAAGGGCACCCCGGCGACGGTCAAGATCGGCGAGCAGACGCTCACGGCCACGTCGGCGGATTTCGCCAAGGCGTTGCCCGCGGCGATCAAGACCCACGGCTATCCGGCTTCCGCCGATCCGAACGACATCAACTATGTCATGACGACGGTGCTGCTCTGGATCCTCGTGATCTACGTGACGCTGGTCTACGCGCCGATCGCAGCGTGGCTGGTTGAGCTGTTCCCGAGCCGCATCCGCTACAGCGGCATGTCGCTGCCCTACCACATCGGTAACGGCTGGTTCGGCGGCTTCTTGCCGGCGACGGTGTTTGCGATCGTGGCGGCCACCGGAAACATCTATTCCGGCCTGTGGTATCCGGTCGCCATCGCGGCAATGAGCCTTGTGGTCGGCTTCCTGTTCCTGCCCGAGACCAAGGACGTCGACATCAAGCAGATCTAGCCGAGACTGGCAGGCGCCCAAAAGGCGCCGGCCTCACAACAATCAAACCGGCCGCGGACATTCCGCGGCCGGTTTCATTTTGATGTCTGCTCGTTGCTCCCAATGAATTGCAACACGACCTCGCGCCGGTGCGGCCGCGCGCGATGCTCTATCAGATAGATCGCCTGCCAGGTCCCGAGCGCGAGCTTGCCGTTCAGGACGGGGACCTGCAGCGAGGGTCCGGTCAGCATCGTCTTGATGTGGGCCGGCATGTCGTCCGGCCCCTCAGTATCATGCGTCCACGGCACGTTTTCAGGCGCGAGCCGCGCAAGCGCGGTAGTGAGATCCACGAGGACGGACGGATCGGCATTTTCCTGGATCGTCAGCGACGCCGAGGTGTGGCGGATGAATAGCGTCAGCGGGCCATCGCGCGCGCGGGCTTCAGCGACAAATTTTACAACCTCGCTGGTGAGATCGGTGAAGCCGCGGCCTTGCGTCTGCACCGTGAGCAGCGAGGAGACGATCGCCGTGGCTTGCACCGACGATGGCGCCGAGCGCGTGATGGATTTGGCTGATGTCATGAAACGTCTCTCAACGCGATAGCTGCCGTAGGGGTGGGCAAAGGCGTTCTTACGCCGTGCCCACGATGTTTCCTTCAATCGCCAAAAAGACGTGGGCGCGTCGCTTCGCGCCTTTGCCCGCCCTACGAGAACTCAACACGCGGATGGCGCGAACGGGTCCTCAAATCTTGCCCGATACGTCCTTCTGCACGCGATTGGCCATGTCGATCAGCCGGCGCCACGCTTTTTCCAGGAACGACATTGCGCGGTCGAGGTCCTGGTCACTCGGCAACGGGATCTCGAGCTTGCGGTCACCCTCGGCGACCTTCGGTTCTCGTGTTTGCGGCTCGGCCTTCTTCAGGGAATCGGATTTCGGCAGCGCTTCGTCGATCTTGCCTGATACGGTCGGCCCGGCCGCGAGCTCTCCCTTGAGCTTCTCGACCTCGGCCTGGAGCCGGCCGATCTCCGCATCGAGCGCGGAGCGTTCGTCGGGCACGGCGTAGCATGCCCAGCCGGCCTCGTTCTTGGTGCAGGTCGAGACCGCGCCGGTGCGGGTGTCGAGCCGCAGCACGCCCTCCCGGATCGGCGTCATGGTGTAACGACCGTTGTCGCCGTCTGGCGCGGATTGCGCGGCAGCCGCACCCCCGCTGGCCGCCACCGCAGCGAGGACCGCCGCCGCAAGCCACGATGTTGTGGATGATTTAACAGATCTCATCGCGCTCTCCACCACGCCGCACGGGTGGCACATCCCATCGGAATTCTACACCCCGCCGGGCGACGGCGCATCGCCGATCAGCTGGAGCCGCCGCAAAAAGCCGCAGCTGCGAAATCAACGGAAGCGGCCGTCAGTTTGATCCCGAAAGCTGCGCCAAATGTCAGCCGTATCGGCGGATCGCGCGCAAGGCTGCTGCGGTGCGGCGTCACGCTGTGTGCAGCACTGGCGTGCAAGGCGATATCTTCAACAAAGTCAGGTACATAGCAGAAGACGACGCGATCGTGACTTGGCTTGACTTGATTATGTGCGGTCAGTATGGTCCGCGCGGCTTTTGAGGGTGGCGGGCGTAATTTCCATTCAACCGCAGCGTTTCGGGTCTTCGTGGCATGGCTCAAGACACGGGGCACGGCGAGAATGGAGATCGCGATAGATCGCTCGAGGAAGCTGCGCTTTCCGAACGGCTCGGAAATCTTGATCAGCGGTTGTCCGAATTACGCGGCCGCCACATCAAGACTGAGCAACCCGCAGGTGACGGTGGAGACGGAGCGGCCAGAGCCTCGGCGATGGCGCTTGGTTTTCGGTTATCCTCCGAGTTGATCGCCGGGGTCGTGGTCGGAGCGGGGATTGGCTGGGGTTTCGACCGCTTGCTGTCGACGTCGCCTTTCGGATTTATCGTGTTCACGCTGCTGGGCTTCGTGGCCGGCGTGGTGAATGTGGTGAGATCGGCGGGCGCGGGTCAGAACAGGCGCGGTGGTTCTTGAGGCCGATCCGCAGGAGGAATTGATCGCGCCGGTTTCGCCGGCGCGGGCCGGCCCGGCCGGCAGACCGAGACCAGCCGGCATTGCCCGGCAGACCAAGAGATGCCGCGCCGATGAAAATCGATCCGATCCACCAGTTCAACATCGAGCCTCTCTTCACGATCGGCCATATCGGCAATCACACGATCGCCTTCACCAATTCGTCGCTCTATATGCTGGTGGCGGTCGCCATCATCTCGATCCTGATGCTGGCCAGCGGCAGCCAGCTCGTTCCCGGCCGCCTGCAGTCGGTCGCCGAGATCTCCTACGAGTTCGTCGCCTCGACGATTCGTTCGACGGCCGGCGCGGAAGGCATGAAGTTCTTCCCGCTGGTGTTCTCGCTGTTCATGTTCCTCTGCGTCTCGAACCTGGTCGGCGTCATTCCCTATACCTTCACGATCTCGAGCCATCTGATCGTGACCGTGGCGCTCGCGCTGTTGGTCTTCTTCACGGTGCTGATCTACGGCGTCGCCAAGAACGGCCTGAAGTTCTTCAAGATTTTCGTTCCTCACGGCGTCCCCGGCTACATCCTGCCGCTGGTCATGTTCATCGAGGTCCTGTCGTTCTTCCTGCGGCCGGTCTCGCACAGCGTCCGTCTGTTCGCCAACATGCTGGCCGGCCACATCGCGCTGAAGGTGTTCGCAGGCTTCGTCGCCATGCTCGGCTTCTCGCTCGGCGCCATCGGCTGGGTCGGCGGCGTGCTGCCGCTGGCGCTCACGATCTCGCTTTACGCTCTCGAGATTCTGGTCGCGTTCCTGCAAGCCTATGTGTTTGCGATCCTGACCTGCATCTACCTCAACGACGCCATTCATCCGGGACACTGAGCGGTCCGGGGAATTTCCACCCACAAACCCTATCTTTCTTTCAAGGAGTCTAAAATGGACGCGACAGCAGCAAAACTCATCGGCGCGGGCATCGCGTGCATCGGCATGGGCGGTGCGGGCGTCGGCGTGGGCGTGATCTTCGGCAACTACCTCGCCGCAGCCGTCCGCAACCCGTCTGCCGCGCAGGGCCAGTTCGGCAACCTGATCTTCGGCTTCGCCGTGACCGAAGCGCTCGGCATCTTCTCGCTGCTGATCGCGCTGCTTCTGCTGTTCGTTTTCTAAAGAACGACTTCTTTCGCGCCGCTTCATCCGAAGCGGCGCGTGACAGCAACAGGAGTACTCCATGGCCGAGAGTCATGGCGGCGCGAAAGGTCCCGAGACCAGCGCTCACACCGAAGCCGATGGCGGTCATCACAGCGGCGCGTTTCCGCCGTTCGAGAGCAGCACCTTCGCTTCGCAGCTGGTGTCGCTCGCGATCTTCTTCGTCCTGCTTTACGTGATCGTGTCCAAGCTCGCTCTGCCGAAGGTCGGCGGTGCGATCGAGGCGCGCCAGAACAAGATCGAGGGTGACCTCGCCGAGGCGCAGAAGCTGAAGGACCAGTCAGAAGCGGCGCTGAAGGCCTATGAAGGCGAACTCGCTTCGGCGCGTTCGCGGGCACAGGCGATCGGCAACGAATCCCGCGATCAGGCCAATGCGCAGGCGGAAACCGAGCGCAAGGCCCTGGAAGAGCAGCTGGCGAAGAAGCTCGCCGAGGCGGAAAAAACCATCGCCTCGACCCGCGCGAACGCCATGAGCAACGTCCGCGGCATCGCGGCCGATGCGGCCGGCACCATCGTCCAGCAGCTCACCGGCGTCGTTCCGGATGCGGCCTCGGTCAGTGCTGCCGTTGATGCGTCCTTGAAGGGTTAGTCGACATGTTCTTCGATCCTGAAACCTGGGTCGCCATCGCCTTCGTCGTCCTGATGGTCGTGTTCGGCTATCTCGGGGTCTTCAAGAAGGCGATGGCTGCGCTCGACCATCGCGCCGAGCGCATCAAGGCCGAGCTCGACGATGCGACGCGCCTCAAGCAGGAAGCTGCCAAGGTGCTCGCGGATTACAAGGCGCGCAGTGCCGCGGCCGAACGCGAGGCCGCCGACATCATCGCCAACGCCAAGTCGGAAGCCGAGCGCATCGCGACCGAGGCCAAGGCGAAGATGGAAGACTTCGTCGCCCGCCGCACCAAGACCGCGGAGAGCAAGATCGCGCTCGCCGAGGCCCAGGCGCTGGCCGACGTCCGCGCCGCAGCCGCGGAAGCCGCCGTCCAGGCCGCCTCCACGATCCTGTCGCAGTCGGTCAGGGGCCAGGTCGCCGACGATCTGCTCGCCAAGGGCATCACCGAGATTCGCCAGAAGCTGAACTGAGGGCAGACGCTCACACCCATCAAAAAGCCGGCGCTGATAGCGTCGGCTTTTTTGTTGCCCACACGGCTACCAAATGCAGTTGTCGTCGCCCGGCTTGACCGGGCGATCCAGTAGACCGAGACTCCTCGGTTCCGGCCCCGCTATCTCTGGAATACTGGATTGCCCGCTTTCGCGGGCAATGACAGTTGAACTTTTGGCGCGACCTCGCCCTACTTCTTCCGCCGCGGCTTCGGCTCGGGCGCCAGCGCCTGCGGGTCGAAGCCGACATAGAAGATGTAGGAATCGGCGACTGCGGCTGATGGCACCGGATAGGACAGATCCTCGGCGACGAAGGTGAAGGGCACGCTGCCGTCCTCCGACATCTGGACCGTGGTCCGGTACGCCTTCGAGGCGATCACCTTCTCGCCGACGCCGCCCTGCACCACGGCGACGCGCAGGGGAACCTCGACCGTGGGAGGCGCGCCGGCAGGCCCCGCGATGACGCGGCCCTGGATGCCGATGCGCGCGGTGATCTCGCCACCGTTGCGAACGCATTCACGTGCCATCTTGCTGATCGTGGCCTGGAAGCGGACGTCGTTGCCGACGGCCGGCTTGCCGGTCGCCCCGACGCCGTAGGTCGACGCGCCGGCGCGCACCGTGACCTGCGGACAATCGATGTCGTCATCGGCCGGCTGGCCCGGTGCAGGCGCCGGCTTGGCTTGGGCTGGCTCGTCCGATTTGCCGCCGAACAGGCTCTTGAATCGGTCCGTCAATGACTGCGCCGCAACCGGCGACACAGTCGCAAACGAGATCGAGAGCGCCAGCGCGATCACCGGGCCCCGCCGCAGCGCATTCCGCAATGATCGAAGCTCATTCATGAACGGCAGTACTCCATGGCAAGGTTCCGGCCGATCGGCCGGCCTGCGGGTTATATCGCCAAAATCGGCGATCCCAAGGCAGCAAAAGGTGGTGATCCCGTCACGCGGCGGCCCGGCTCAACCGCGGAAATCCTCATGCAGCAGGCCGAACAGCAAGTGGTCCTGCCAAATGCCGTTGATGCAGAGATAGCGGCGCGCCAACCCTTCGCGGGAGAAGCCGCACTTCTCCAGGACCCGGATCGACGGCGCATTGGTCGGAATGCAGGCGGCCTCGACCCGGTGCAGATTGAGCTCGCCGAACAGCGTCGGCAACAGCACCCGCAGCGCCGCGGTCATGTAGCCGCGATGGGCATGGGGCTGGCCGACCCAATAGCCGATGGTGCCGGCCTGGACGATGCCGCGACGGACATTGGCGAGCGTGATGCCCCCCACCATGGCGCCGTCGAGCTCGCGGAAGATCAGGAACGGATAGGAGCGGTCCGCGGCGATATCCTCCGAATAGCGGCGCAGGCGGCGGCGAAAGCCGGACCGGGTCAGATCGTCCGACGGCCAGATCGGCTCCCAGGGCGTCAGGTAATCGCGGCTGGTCTCGCGCAAATGCGCCCATTGCAGAAAGTCCGACATCTGCGGCGCGCGCAGCAGCAGCCCATTGCCGCGGGGCGCGAGGGCGGCGGGTCCACTGGATGGCAGGCGAAAGAGGGCCATGGTGATGCTTCCCGGGGCGGGCGGTCCGTTGCGCAGCTGTTATTGCAGCCGCGCCTTTAGTGGAGCCGAGCTTTGACGCGCGCCCGGGTCAATCCTTCCGCAAAAGACACCGCCGTGTCCAGACCCCTGCCGCTGCCCAATGCGACAACCGCAGGCCGGCTGCGCGAAAGCAGTGCACGCGCCGCATCGCGGGTCGATTCGATGCTGACGGCGTCGATTCGGGCCACCAGCTCCTGCACCGTCTGTGGCCGCCCGTAGGCCAGCACGTGCCTGGCGAGCTGCTCGGCACGCGAGGAGCAGCTTTCCAGCGCCATCAACAGACCTGCCTTCATCTGCGCCTTGGCGCGAGCGATCTCGGCCTCGGTCAGCGTCTCCACCGAATCGTTCATGATGTCGACCACGACCTCCATCATTTCAGGCGCATCGGCCGGATCGGTGCCGGTGTAGAGCCCGAAGAAGCCGGTGTCGCTATAGGGCGCGTGGAAGGTGTAGATCGAGTAGCAGAGGCCGCGCTTCTCGCGCACCTCCTGGAACAGCCGCGACGACATTCCGCCGCCGAGGATGTTGGTGAACACCTGGAGCGAGAACAGCGACAAATCGGTCTGCGGCACGCCTTCCAGCGCCAGCGTAAGATGCGCCTGTTCGAGCTCGCGATGGACGACTTTGGCACCGCCCTTGCCGAACTGGGCGGCCTGCGGCTTCGGTCCCGGCATTGCGTCGAAGCTCGCAAAGCGCCTCTCGGCCTCGGCAACGACCTGGCTGTGGTCGACTGCACCGGCTGCCGCCACGACCATGTCCGGGCCGCGATAATGCGTCGACAGATAATTGCGCAGCGAATCGCGGTTGAAGCTTTTGAGCGTCTTGGCGGTGCCGAGCAGCGAGCGCCCCATCGGCTGGTCGGGATAGCAGAGCTCGTTGAGATGCTCGAACACGACGTCGTCGGGCGTGTCCTGGGCCGCGCCGATCTCCTGCACAATGACGCTCTTCTCGCGCTCGAGTTCGTCCGGCTCGAAGGCGGGATTGGCCAGGATGTCGGCGAGCACGTCGAGCGCCAGCGGCACGTCGGCCTTCATCACGCGGGCATAGTAGGATGTCGTCTCGGTCGAGGTACCGGCATTGAGGTCGCCGCCGACCGCCTCGATTTCCTCGACGATCTCGCGCGAGGAGCGGCCGGTCGTCCCCTTGAACGCCATGTGCTCGAGCAGATGCGAGATACCGTGCTCGTTCGGCTTCTCGTCGCGGCCGCCGACGCCGGCCCAGACGCCGAGCGCGGCGGTCTCGAGGTGCGGCATGTTGTCGGTGACAACGGTCAGGCCGGAGGCAAGCTTGGATATCTCGACGCTCATCCGGCAACTCCCTGCTTTGCGGCGCGGCTGACCGACAGCACGAACCGCTCCACCTCGGACTGATCGTTCTTCATCACCTTCAGATGTTCGGATTTGGTCATGAGGCCTTCGAGCCAAGCCGGCAGATGCGGCCGCTGGCCACACGCCGCTTCGACCGCATCCGGGAATTTGGCGGGATGCGCGGTCGAGAGCACGATGTTCGGCACCGTCGTGTCGGTGGTGTCGCGGTCGGCGACCGCGAGCGCCACTGCCGTGTGGGGGTCGACGAGCTCGCCGGCCTCGCGCCAGGCGGCGCGGATCGCGGCCGCAGTCTCGGTCTCGTCGGCGCGGCCGGCGTCGAATTCCTCGCGGATCGCAGCCAGCATCGCATCGGGCAGCACGAAGCGTCCCGACTGCTTCAGCTGCTCCATCAGCCGGCGCACGGCGGGCGCGTCGCGACGGCCCGCTTCGAACAGCAGCCGCTCGAAATTCGAGGAGATCTGGATGTCCATCGAAGGCGAGGCGGTGGCGTGCACCTCACGCACCTCGTAGATGCCGGTCTTGAGCGTGCGTGCGAGGATGTCGTTGACGTTGGCGGCAATCCGCAGCGTGCGGACGGGAAGACCCATCCGCTTGGCGACGTAGCCTGCAAAAATATCGCCGAAATTGCCTGTCGGCACGATGAAGTCCACCGCGCGCGCCGGCGCGCCGGCGGCGACCGCGGAGGTGAAATAGTAGACCACCTGCGCGACGATGCGGGCCCAGTTGATGGAATTGACGCCGGAGAGAGCGGTCGCGTCGCGGAAGCGATGGTTGTTGAACATCCCCTTCACCAGCGCCTGGCAATCGTCGAAATTGCCCTCGATGGCGAGCGCGTGGACGTTGGCGGCCCCCGTCGTCGTCATCATCCGCTGCTGCACCTCGGAGATGCGCTTGTGCGGAAACAGCACGATGAGGTCGACGTTCTCCAGGCCGGCGAAGGCTTCGACCGCGGCACCGCCGGTGTCGCCTGACGTTGCGACCACGATGGTGGTGCGCTGGCCGCGCCTGGCCAGGACGTGATCCATCAGCCGCGAGATCAGCTGCATCGCCACGTCCTTGAAGGCGAGCGTCGGACCGTGAAACAGCTCCAGCACGAATTGATGCGGCGACATCTGGCGCAGCGGCACCACAGCCGGATGACGGAAGGTGGCATAGGCCTCGTTCGCCATGCGGCCGAGCTCGGCGTCCGAAATCTCGCCGCCGACGAACGGCCGGATGATTTCGACCGCGACTTCCCAATAGGGACGACCAAAGAAGCCGGCGATGGTCTCGCACGAGAGCTGTGGCCAGGTCACCGGCACATAGAGGCCGCCGTCGCGGGCGAGCCCGGTCAGCATCACGTCGCAAAAACCAAGCTCAGGGGCCCCGCCCCGGGTCGAGATGTAACGAGTCAAACTGCCCTCCAAAGGCCGGCCCGACCTGAACTCTGGCCTTAAGCCTTTGATTTTACGATGTTCCTAGTTCGCCATCACAGGCGCTGCGGGCACCATAGAGTGTTTTGCGGCATCGGGAAACCGCTTCCCGGCAGCAAGCATGCCCAACAAAAAGGGCTGCGGCGATGCCGCAGCCCTTCTCTTGGAAGGTCTGTCGTTGATGTGTGCAGACCCGGTTTCCAGCGCGGGGCGCTTGCCCCGAAATCTCTGGTTCGAGCTATCGTCGCCTGTCACGAAATCGTCAAGACCAAAAACGGCGCGCAGCGCCAAAAGTTCCAGTTTTTCCCGATTTGCCTCGGCGAAGCCGGCGGATCAAACTGGCTGCCGCGCGACACCCACTGCCGCGTTTTCCTAATCCATGATCTTGAGCGGGGAACGAACGGTTCGCCGGCCCATTGTGTCGGCGGATCCGATCAGCCGCCGTCCATGCATTGCCCGGACCAGCGGTCGCGTCGATCCATCGGCCGAGCCGGCCGCATCCTGGAGCAGCCGGCTCGGTCCCTGGCGACGTCAGTTCATGCCGATTTCGACCGCGATCCGGATCAGGTCGGAATGGTTCTTGGCGCCGAGCTTCTGCTTGAGCAGCGACGTGGTATTGGCGACCGTCTTGTAGGAAATGCCGAGCGCCGCGGCGACCTCGACGATCTTGTTGCCGCGCCCGAGCAGGCGGAGAATTTCGAGCTCGCGCGGCGTCATCTGCGAGGCCGGATTGGCCTTGATCGCAGCGCCGGAGAAGGTCACGGCCTCCGCAAGCTGCGGCGAAATGAAATTGTCGCCCGCGACCACCCTGCGCACGGCCTTGAGCAGGATGCGGGGATCGTCGCCCTTGGAGACGTAGCCTTGTGCCCCGAGCTCCACCGCACGCACCACGAAGGCGGGATCATCGTTCATGCTGAACATGATGATCTTGGCGTCCGGATCGTCCTTGCGGATCCGCCGCATCAACTCGAAGCCGGAGAGGTCGGGCAGGCTGATGTCGATCACAGTCACATCGGGGCGCTTGCTGATATAGGCCCGGTGTCCGGATTTGGCGTCGCTCGCCTCGTCGATCCGGATCGAATGGTCGGAGGCAAACAGGGTGCGACATCCTGACAGGACCACGGGATGATCGTCGACGATGAGAACCTTGGTCGCCGGCTTGGCGGTATCTTGCATTGTGCGCTCTCTGTTTTGTTCGACTCATAGACCGGCGGGAACAAATGGAAAGAGAAAATTCCGCCGATGCACGTTAGAATTGGCCTAATGTGGCAACGGCTCTCATTCCGGACTCAACTGTTTCTCCCGCTCGGCCTGAGCTTCGTCGCCGCGCTGGTCCTGAGCGGCGTGCTGCTCCAGGCATTTGCGACCGGTCAGCTTGCCGAGGAGAGCGAGCCTGGCCGGCGCTCGACCCAGACGATTGCTGTCGCTCTCAACAGCGCGCTGCGCGCCTCCGACAATCCAGGGAAGGTGCTGGACGCGTTCGTCCAATCCCTGAATCCGACCTCTGACATTCAATTCCGCCCGGTAGGAGCGGGTCCTGTGCTCTCCGCGAAGGAGGGCCTGCGGGATACGCATGGCGTACCCCAATGGTTCGTGGACCTGATCGCCCTTCAGAACGTGGACGCGGCATCTCCCGTCATGATCGAGGGCAGGCATGTCGGCGACATCGTGTTCATGCCCGACCTCTCCGCCGACCTGTTCGAGAAATGGATCGGCTTTCTGGCGTTGGCCGGCCTCGCCGCTGTGCTGATGCTGTTGACCGGATTGATCGCCTATTTCTTTGCAGGCGCCGCGCTTCGGCCCCTGCAAAACCTCGGCGCCGGCCTCACCCGTATCAGGGGCGGCGACTATGCAACGCCGATCCCGGTCGCGGGGCCGCCGGAAATCCGGCAAAGCTGCGAAGAGGCCAATACGCTGGCAGCGACGCTCGCGCAATTGAGTCGGGACAACCGCGACCTGCTGCACCGGCTGGTCTCGCTCCAGGACGACGAGCGGCGCGATCTCGCCCGCGAGTTGCATGACGAGCTCGGCCCGCTGCTGTTCAGCATCCGCGCCGGCGCGATCGCGCTGGGCGAAGCTTCACCGCAGGCGGGACATCTCGGCAATTCCATGCAGGAGGTGATGCGATCGGTCGAGACACTCCAGCAGACCAACCGCCGTATCCTCGACCGGCTGCGGCCGCTCTACATCGAGGAATTGGGATTGGAAGGCAGCGTTCAAACGCTGCTTCGGAATTTTCGCAACCAGGCGCCGCATATCGGCCTGACCGCGACGATCGATCCTGGGCTCGACAGGGTCAAGGGGCCGCTGGCCCAGACCGTCTACCGCGTGATCCAGGAGGCGTTGACCAATGTGCTGCGCCACGCCGGAGCACGCAATGCCCATGTGGAGGCGGGGATATCGGGCGATGCGCTCAGCGTCGAAGTCTCCGACGACGGCGGCGGCTTTCCGGCCGACAATGTCTTCGGCCGTGGTCTGACCGGCATGCATGAGCGCGTGCGCGCGCTCAGCGGATCGCTGTCACTCTTGCGCGCGGACGAACGAACCTATGTTCGTTGCCGTCTGCCGATGGAAAGGGTGCGAAACGGGCCGGCATCAAGCTAGAGCCCGTTCCGATGGAGCTTTCGCAACGCTCTAACAGACGCAGCCTTGGTGCGCGTCCTGCTGCGCCGGTTCGCACAGCGTGCCGTGGATCTTGCCGTCTGCGCTGAAGCGAAACGAGGCGCGGATGCGCAGCGAACCCGCGATGGAATATTCGAGATCAACGCCATTCTGCGCGGGATGGATCTCCTCGAGGCCGAATCCTGCCGAGGAGAACGCGCTGAGTTTAGGTCCCCAATAGGCCTCAAGCGCGCTCCGACCGCGATAAAGGCGCGTGCCGTTGCACGTGCACTTCAGTTCGGCATCGTCGGCGTAGAGGTCGAGCAGCGTCGCGAGGTCGCCCCTGCGGCAGGCATCCACCCAATCGACGACAAGTCCCATCTGGTCGAAATCGCTCAAAGCCAGCAATCCTGTTTGCCGCCAAAAAAAACAGAGGCGGTTTAAGATCACCCTCGTGAATATGCGCTGAATAATAAAGTCCGGAACATTCCGGGTTCCCACCGGAAACCTACGGATCCAGGCGGCCCTGCCGGCGTCCTCTCAGCCAGACGAGGAAGGCGATCAGGACTGCGCCCGCAAGCGCAAACCACGTGATCGCGTATTGCAGATGATCGTCCTTCAGGTGCACGTCGAGCGGTCCCGGACGCGGAATGCCGTTCTCGGGCGCGGGCTGTTCGAGATCGACATAGAACGGCGCGACCGTACCCCACCCAAGCGCGCGCGCGATCGCCAGATGATCGCGCACGAACCACAGCCGCTTGTCGCGGTTCGCGGCCGGCGTCAGCCATCCCGGGGCTTCCGGAAAGCGCAGATAGCCTGACAGCACGACAGGCGCGCCGGTGACGAACTTCTTCACCGCGCGATCCTCGACGCTACGATCCTGCATCGTGTTCTCGACGAAGCCCGCATCGATCACGACGATCTCGCCGCCCGGCAGCCGCGCCGGCAGGAAAGCCCAGGTGCCGGGGGTGGATGCATCCTTGCGCACGGCCGAGCCGGACGAATAGACCATCGCATCCGGCAAAGCCGCATAAGTAGCGGTGAAGCTGACGCGGCGAAATTCGTCGCGCGCAGGCGTCAGCCCGGCCCAGTGCGCAGGCGGCGGCAGTGCGACGGGCGCTGCCGCAAGGCGTTCGGTGAGGGCCGCGATCAGCTCGTGCTTGGCGGTGCGGCGCTGCAATTGCCAGACACCGAGCGCGACGAAGACTGCCGTCAGCAGCAGTGTGAACAGCATGAAGCCGGCCACGCCGGGCTTGCGCGCGGCCTCGTTCATTTCGCGCGGTCGATCAGCCGGCCAGGTGCTGCCTTGTGGTGGAATTGCAGCGCGATCAGCAGCGATTTCATAGAGCGCAACGGCAGAAGCGTGGTGGCGAGGATCAGCGGCAGCCACAGCACGGCATGCAGCCAGAACGGCGGCTGGTACTTGACCTCGACCACGAGGGCGCAGCCGACCACGATCGCGCCGGCCAGCATGATGATGAAGATCGCCGGACCATCGCCGGAATCGATGAAGGCATAGTCGAGGCCGCAGCGGCTACAGGACGGCGCCAGAGTCAGGAAGCCCGCATAGAGCTTGCCCTCCCCGCAACGCGGGCATTTGCAGGCGAGCCCACGCAGCGCGCTTTGCACGACGGTGGGCTGGGTTTCGGAACTGCCGGTGGGTTCGTTCATGGCGCAAGTCTATCACAGTTTCGGCCGAGGCTTTGGCTACCGGAAAGCGAAAGGGCGACCTTGCGGCCGCCCTTTCTCAATCGATCTGACGTGGTTCAGTGGGCGCCGTGGGCCATGGTCTCGGCGCCATGTCCCCAGACATAGATGCACAGGAACAGGAACAGCCAAACAACGTCGACGAAGTGCCAGTACCAGGCGGCGAACTCGAAGCCGAGATGCTGCTTCGGCGTGAAGTGGCCGGCATAGGCGCGCACCAGGCACACGATCAGGAAGATGGTCCCGACCAGCACGTGGAAGCCGTGGAAGCCCGTCGCCATGAAGAACGTCGCGCCGTAGACGTTGCCGGCGAAGGAAAAGGCGGCGTGACTGTATTCATAGGCCTGCACGCAGGTGAAGGTCGCGCCCAGGAGGATGGTGAGGATCAGACCATACTTCAGACCCTGACGATCGTTCTCCAGCAGGGCATGGTGCGCCCACGTCACCGTGGTGCCCGATGTGAGCAGGATCAGCGTGTTCAGCAGCGGCAGATGCCAGGGATCGAAGGTCTCGATGCCGTGCGGCGGCCAGGTGCCGGGCACGCTGCAGGCCCCGGCTTGGGTGCCGAGGCCGCAGCCGAACACCGCGTCGCGGGTGGCGTGGACGGCATCGGCCGGAAACAGCGCGGCATTGAAATAGGCCCAGAACCAGGCGACGAAGAACATCACCTCGGAGGCGATGAACAGGATCATGCCGTAGCGGTGATGCAGCTGCACGACGCGGGTGTGGTCGCCCTTGTACTGGGCTTCCTTGATCACGTCGCCCCACCAGCTCGCCATGGTGTAGAGCACGCCGACGGTGCCGACACCGAACACGATCGGCGCCGCCGAGAACATGTGGTGCATCCAGGAGATCGCGCCGACCGCCATGATGAAGGCCGAGACGGAGCCGACCGCCGGCCACGGAGAGGGATCGACCAGATGGTAGTCGTGATGCTTGCCTTGCGCGGTAGCCATTGCGGTCTGTCTCCTCAATCCCGTGCCTATCAGGCACTTATCCCCTTATTCCAGCCCTGAGCGTCAACCCGGCGGCTGGAGATTTCCCTTGCGCTTGTCGTCATCGCCGGATGCGAGCGGCTTCACCACCGGATCCTTCACCGGATAGAACGTGTAGGACAGCGTGATCGTGCTCAGCCCGTCATTGTCGTGGTCATTGACGATCGACGGATCGACGTAGAACACCACGGGCATCTCGCGCTTCTCGCCGGGCGCCATGGTCTGCTCGGTGAAGCAGAAGCAGTTGATCTTCTGGAAATAGGATCCGACCGTTAGCGGCGCGACGTTATAGGCGGCCTGAGCCGAGGTGGTGCGCGCAGCCTGGTTGGTCACGGTGTAATAGATCGTGGTGACCTGGCCGATATTGACCTCGATTTCGGTCTGCTCGGGCTCAAACTTCCAGGGCAGGCCGGGCGCGACGTTGGAATCGAAGCGCACCGCGATCTTCCGTGCGATCGGGCCGGTGGCGGGCGCCGAGGTCGCGACCTGGGTCGTGCCGTTGAAGCCGGTGGCGCGACAGAACCAGTTGTAGAACGGCACCGCTGCATAGGACGCGCCGACCATCAGCGCGACCACGCCGCCGCAGATCGAAGCGACCAGCGCATCGCGACCGAGCCCTTTCCTGGCCGTTCGGCTCTGATCCCGCGGTATGGTCGGCTTCTGATCCATCTCTGTCACATTGGGCGAACGAGAACCGCCGGCCCCTTGACCATGGTGACGGCGAAGAAAAGGACGACGAGCACACCGAGCGCGAGCGCGATTGCGATCGAGCGCTGGCGACGGCTCTTTTTTTGCGCCTCGGTGAGGACGATTCCATCTGGCTCGGGTTTGTCAGCCATCGCCGTGATCATGCGCCCCCAACCATCGGAGCAAGCGCCCGGACCACGACCTCGGCCAGCAGGGTCGCGAACAGCGCGAACAGGTACAGGATCGAGAAGGCGAACAGCTTTCGCGTCGCGCGCAGCGACTGGCTGCGCTCGCGACGCAGATAGACATTGATCGCGAGCACCAGCATGCCTGCGCCAAGGATCAGCGACACGATGCCATAGACGGCGTCGAAATAGCCGATTGCCCAGGGCGCTGCGGCCACCGCGATCAGCACGATGGTGTAGAGCAGGATCTGGAGACGTGTCGCGTCGGGGCCGGCGACGTTGGGCAGCATCGGGATGCCGGCGCGGGCATAATCGTCGGAGCGGAACAGTGCCAGCGCCCAGAAGTGCGGCGGCGTCCAGAAGAAGATGATGGCGAACAGCAGCAGCGGCTCGACATCGACCCGGCCGGTCACGGCAGCCCAGGCCACCACCGGCGGCAGCGCACCGGCGGCGCCGCCGATCACGATGTTCTGCGCGGTCCAGCGCTTCAGGCCGATCGTGTAGATTACGACGTAGAAGAAGATGGTGAAGGCAAGCAGCGCGCCCGCGATCCAGTTGACGAGGATGCCGAGCGTCATCACCGAGAAGAAAGCGAGCGTCATGCCGAACGCCATCGCCTCGGGACGGGTGATGCGGCCGCGCGGAATCGGACGGTTCGCGGTGCGCGACATCTTGGAGTCGATGTCGCCTTCGAGCGCCATGTTGAGCGCGCCCGACGCGCCGGCGCCGACGGCGATACAGAGCAGCGAGGTGATCGCCAGCACCCAGTGGAAGTGCCCGGGCGCCATCGCCATCCCGACCAGCGCGGTGAAGATCACGAGTGACATCACCCGCGGCTTGAGCAGCGCGAGATAGTCGCCGACCTCCGCCTCGGAGATGCGGGGATTGATGTCGATGGCGTTGTGGTCGAGGACGGACACGAATTCAACTCGCTTCGTTACAGAGCCGCGGCGCCCGTCTCGGGCGCCGCGGAAGCCGGCTTACTGCACGCGCGGCAGCACTTCGAACTGGTGGAAGGGCGGCGGCGAGGGCAGTGTCCACTCCAGCGTGGTCGCACCCGCACCCCAGGGATTGTCGCCCGCCGGCACCTTCTTCATGAAGGCGTCGATCACGCAGTAGAGGAAGATCAGCACGCCGAAGCCGGAGATGTAGGAACCGATCGACGAGATCAGGTTCCAGCCGGCGAACGCGTCGGGATAGTCGACGTAGCGGCGCGGCATGCCCGACAAGCCGAGGAAGTGCTGCGGGAAGAACACCAGGTTGACGCCGATGAAGGTGACCCAGAAGTGCAGCTTCGCGATCGACTCGTTGTACATGTAGCCCGACATCTTCGGGAACCAGTAGTACCAGCCGGCGAAGATCGCGAACACCGCGCCGAGCGACAGCACGTAGTGGAAGTGCGCGACGACGTAGTAGGTCTCCTGCAGCACGCGATCGACGCCGGCGTTCGCCAGCACGACGCCGGTGACGCCGCCGACCGTGAACAGGAAGATGAAGCCCACTGCCCAGATCATCGGTGCGCGGAATTCGATCGAGCCGCCCCACATCGTGGCGATCCAGGAGAAGATCTTCACGCCGGTCGGAACCGCGATGACCATGGTCGCCGCAACGAAGTAGGCCTGCGTCGCCGACGACATGCCGACCGTGTACATGTGGTGCGCCCACACCACGAAGCCGATGCCGCCGATCGCAACCATGGCATAGGCCATGCCGAGATAGCCGAACACGGGCTTGCGCGAGAAGGTCGAGACGATCTGGCTGATCATGCCGAAGCCGGGCAGAATCAGGATGTACACCTCGGGGTGACCGAAGAACCAGAACAGGTGCTGAAACAGCACGGGGTCGCCGCCACCGTCGGGCGCGAAGAAGGTGGTGCCGAAATTGCGGTCGGTGAGCAGCATCGTGATCGCACCGGCGAGCACCGGCAGCGACAACAGCAGCAGGAACACCGTCACCAGGATCGACCAGACGAACAGCGGCATCTTGTGCAGGGTCATGCCCGGCGCGCGCATGTTGAAGATCGTGGTGATGAAGTTGATGGCGCCGAGGATCGACGAGGCGCCCGCCAGATGCAGCGACAGGATCGCGAAGTCGACGGCGGGACCGGGGTGACCGGTGCTCGACAGCGGCACATACATGGTCCAGCCGGCACCGACGCCGTTGGCGCCCGGCTCGCCCTCGACGAAAGTCGACAGCAGCAGCAGCGCGAAGGAGGCCGGCAGCAGCCAGAACGAGATGTTGTTCATGCGCGGGAACGCCATGTCCGGCGCACCGATCATCAGCGGCACGAACCAGTTGCCGAAGCCGCCGATCATCGCGGGCATGACCATGAAGAAGATCATGATCAGACCGTGCGAGGTCACGAACACGTTATAGGTGTGCGTCTCGTGGAATATCTGCACGCCCGGATACATCAACTCGGCACGGATCGCGATCGACATCGCGGCACCGATGATGCCGGCGACGACCGCGAAGACCAGGTACATCGTGCCGATGTCCTTGTGGTTGGTCGAATAGACGTAACGCCGCCATCCGGTCGGGTGGGCGTGCTCGTGGTCATGCGCGTGATCGCCGTGTGTCGCTGCGCTCGTTGCCATTTTCAAATCCTGCCTTGCGTCCCATTCGGACCTTTGGAGGTCCCGCCCTTTACGTCGCTTTCAGTCCCTCAAGCCTCGCCCGATGCTACTGCGTCGGGCCGGCCGCGGAGGCGAACGTGCTGGTGCCGCCGCTCGCATATTTCTTCTTCGCCGATTCGACCCAGGAGGCGAACTCCTGGTCGCTCACCACGCGAATCGCGATCGGCATGAAGGCGTGATCCTTGCCGCAGAGCTCCGAGCACTGACCGTAGAACATGCCGGTCTTGGTGGCCTTGAACCAGGTTTCGTTCAGCCGGCCCGGAATCGCGTCGATCTTGACGCCGAAGGACGGCAGCGCGAACGCGTGGATGACGTCGGCGCCGGTGACCTGGACACGAATCACCTTGTTGACCGGCACCACCATCTCGTTGTCGACGCCGAGCAGGCGGGGCTGCTTGTCCTGGGCCATCAGCGAGTCGAACTCGAACTTGCCGTTGTCGGGATAGGCATAGGACCAATACCACTGCTTGCCGGTCGCCTTGACGGTCAGATCCGCCTTCGGCACGTCGAGCTCGAGGAACAGCAGGCGGAACGACGGCACCGCGATGCCGACCAGGATCAGGACCGGTACTAGCGTCCACACCACCTCGATCAGCGTGTTGTGGGTGGTCCGCGACGGCACCGGATTGGCCTTCGCGTTGAACTTCATCACCACGATCACCAGCAGCGCCAGCACGAACAGCGTAATGGCAATGATGAGCACGGACAGGAAGTTGTGGAACGAGACGATGTTGTCCATCACCGGGGAACCGGAGGCCTGCAGATGCCATTCCCACGGCTCCGGCTGTCCGAGCTCGGCAAATGCCGCGCCGCCCGTCATCAGCGTGATGCCAGTCGCCACCAAGGCGATGGTGGCCATTCCCAGCAAATGCCGGCCCACCCGACCCATCGACATCCTCATGCCGTTCGCGCTCCCCTTACGAAATCACCCCAAGTGCATTCCCCTATTTTTGGGAAACGCTTATTCGATCCGCCCGTCTGACAAACCGCCACTCAAGAATACCTCTGGGAGGAATTGAGGCCAGATCGCTAGAACGCCGAAATCAAGCTTCTCAAACCATAATTCTTGATCTATCGCAATGCAGTCTTGTGCCTCTTCTGCCAGCGATCACCCGCAAGATATTTCCTAGTAAGATCAGACAAAAATACCGCTTGCCGGGATGCTGCGGCTTGACAGCCGAATTGCCCGCTGTAGGCACAGGCGCAGGGCCGCACAGGAACCTGATTCGTGGCAGCGATGGCGGCCAGGCGGCGCGGAATTTGCTTGCGAATTGCCTTCAAGACGCCGTCATTCCCGTATCAGTCCACCAGCGCGAGCGATCCAGGCGAGCAGAGGGACCGACCCCGATGGGGCTATCGAGATGCATGGCGCGAACCGCTATATGGCCGGTTGAGGGCCTCACGAAGCTGATCGGCCTTCTGGCTGTCGTCCTTGTCCTCGCTTTGCCGGGCCTCGCCCATGCGCAGGGCGCGGTGCGCTCCGTCCATGGCGACTGGCAGATCCGCTGCGACACTCCGCCCGGCGCCCAGACCGAGCAATGCGCCCTGATCCAGAGCGTGGTGGCGGAAGACCGCTCCAATGCCGGCCTCACCGTGATCGTGCTCAAGACCGCCGACCAGAAGAGCCGCCTGATGCGCGTGGTCGCCCCGCTGGGCGTGCTCTTGCCCTCCGGCCTCGGACTGAAGCTCGACAACCAGGACGTCGGTCGTGCCGGCTTCGTCCGCTGCCTGCCCAATGGCTGCGTCGCCGAGGTCGTCATGGACGACAAGCTGCTCGGCCAGCTCCGCAGCGCCAAGACCGCAACCTTCATCATCTTCGAGACGCCCGAGGAGGGCATCGGCTTCCCGCTCAGCCTGAACGGCCTCGGCGAGGGTTACGACAAGCTGCCGTAGGGAACCTATTGTTTCCGTAATGTGAGGCTTCGCGCCCTCGCGCAAGCGTTCCGAAACCATTATCTTGCCTCAGATCCCCCGATAATGGACGGACGCATGACCAACCCTGCCACGACCTCCCTGCTCGACCGCGCCAATCTCGATCGCGACCAGGTTCGCCACGAGGTCGCGCGCGGGCTCGCCGGTGCCGACGACGGCGAATTGTTTCTGGAGTACAGCCAGACCGAAGCGCTGATGTTCGACAATGGGCGGCTGAAGCAGGCGACCTATGACACCTCGCAAGGGTTCGGCCTGCGGGCGGTCAAGGACGACGCGGTCGGCTATGCGCATTCCTCCGACGTGTCGCTGCCGGCACTGATTCGCGCAGCCGATGCGGTCGCAGCCGTCCGCGGCGGCTATTCCGGCAGCTTCGCGGCCCCGCCGCCGCATACCAATGTGCGCCTTTATGGCGATGACAATCCGTTGGACGCCCCGGGCTTCGAGACCAAGGTCAAGCTGCTGGCCGAGATCGATTCGTATTTGCGCGACAAGGATCCGCGGGTACGGCAGGTCAGCGTCAGCCTGGGCGCAACCTGGCAGGTGGTCGAGATCCTGCGGCCCGACGGCGAGAGCTATCGCGACATCCGCCCGCTGGTGCGCGTCAACATCTCCGTCGTCGCAGGGCAAGGCGATCGCCAGGAAAGCGGCAGCAAGGGCTATGGCGGCCGTGCCGGCTACGCCGAGTTCATCGAGACCCGATCCTGGCGCGACGCCGCCGACGGCGCGCTACGCGAGGCTCTGGTCAATCTGGAATCGATTCCCGCCCCAGCTGGCGAAATGGACGTCGTGCTCGGGGCCGGCTGGCCCGGCGTGATGCTGCATGAAGCTGTCGGTCACGGCCTCGAGGGCGACTTCAATCGCAAGAAGACGTCTGCCTTCGCCGGCCTGATGGGACAGCAGGTCGCGGCCAAGGGCGTCACTGTGGTCGATGATGGCACCATTGCCTCGCGCCGCGGCTCGCTGTCGATCGACGACGAGGGCACGCCGACCAACCGCACCGTGCTGATCGAGGACGGCATCCTGGTCGGCTACATGCAGGACCGCCAGAACGCGCGGCTGATGAACATGAAGCCGACCGGCAACGGCCGTCGCCAGGGCTACGCCCATGTGCCGATGCCGCGCATGACCAACACCTACATGCTCGCGGGCGACCGCGACCCGGCCGAAATCCTCGCGTCGGTAAAGAACGGCGTGTTCGCCGCGAATTTCGGCGGCGGACAGGTCGACATCACCTCGGGCAAATACGTGTTCCAGTGCACCGAGGCCTACAAGATCGAGAACGGCAAGCTAGGGGCGCCGCTGAAGGGCGCCATGCTGATCGGCAACGGGCCGACCGACCTGCATCGCATCCGCATGATCGGCAACGATCTCGCGCTCGATACCGGTATCGGCACGTGCGGCAAGAACGGTCAGGGCGTGCCTGTCGGCGTCGGCCAGCCGTCGCTGCTGATGGAACGCATTACGGTGGGTGGAACGGGCGCATGAGCGTTGAGAAAGTGACTGGCAGCACCAAGCGGACAAGCAGCGGCTGGGCCGGGCAGATCGCGCAGCTCGCCGGCATCGTCGCCGCCGTTTTCATCGCCAAGGGTGCGCTGGCCGAGCCATTCTACGTGCCGTCAGGCTCGATGGAGCCGACGCTGCTGATCGGCGATGCGCTGCTGGCCTCGAAATTCCCCTATGGCTACGGTACCTCGTCGCTGCCGATCCAGATCAACCTGCCGGAGACGGGTCGTGTGTTCGCGGAGATGCCGAAGCAGGGCGACGTCGTGGTCTTCCGCTGGCCCGGTGATCGCTCGCAGGCCTGGGTCAAGCGCGTCGTCGGCCTGCCCGGCGACCGCATCCAGATGCGGCAAGGCCAGCTCTTCATCAACGACCGCCCCGCCGAATTGAAGCCGGATGGCGTTGGCGCTGCCGAGGATGACAATGGCGGCAGCGAGCCGGCCTATCGCTACGTGGAGACCCTGCCGAACGGCGTGTCGCACCTGATCTTCAAGATGCGCGACAACGGCCCGCTCGACAACACGACCGAGGTGACCGTGCCATCAGGCCATCTCTTCGTGCTCGGCGATAACAGAGACAACTCCGCCGACAGCCGCGTGCCGCTGCGCTCCGGCGGCGTCGGCCTGCTGCCGGTCGACAATCTCGTCGGCCGTGCCGACGCCGTGCTCGGCTCCTGGGATCTCGGCATGCGCGGCCAACCGGTCTGGACCTGGCTCTCCGGCTTCCGTCTCGCCCGGTTCTTCACCGCCGTGCACTGAGCTGATCGCAGGGTGAGCAAAGACGAGTTTCTTGCCCTCGCCCTGCGAAATCCCGTCAACGCCGCGGTGATCGATGAGCTCCACAGCCTCGCGCTGCCGGATGCGTGGCTGGTGGCGGGCTGTTTGGTTCAGACGGTCTGGAACGTGCTGACGGGCCGCGCCATCGATCACGGCATCTCCGACTACGACGCGTTCTATTTCGACCCCAACACCTCGTGGGAAGCTGAGGACGCGGTGATCCGCACGCTGCATCGACGGCTCGGGCATCTCGGTGCAAAGATCGAGATCCGCAACCAGGCGCGCGTGCATTTGTGGTACCCGGGCAAGCACGGTCTGCCCTATCCAGCCCTGATGTGCGCGACTGACGGCATCGACCGCTTCCTTACGCAGAACACGCAAATCGGCGTGAGGCGCTCGGACAATGGTTATGAGGTCTACGCGCCGCACGGGTTCGACGACATCGAGCAATTGATCGTTCGGCCCAATCGTGCCCTGAATTTTTCCGCAGCGAATTACGCTGCGAAGGCGACGCGATGGAAGTCGTTATGGCCTGAGCTCACGGTGATTGCGGCGGAATGATCGGAGCTACCGCACCACGCCCGACGTGAACCCGGCCTTTCGCCGCGGCGGCTTGATCTCCTTTTTCAGGAAACAGCGCGCCTCACGCCCGGTATAGCCGGGACGGGCATAGGTAAAGGCGCGGCATTTGTTGTCGGCGGTGCATGCGGCCTTGCAGACCTCCTCGCCCTCGCCCTGCTTGAGGTCGAAATTGCGCAGATCGCCGCCGGGGCGATCGATCGAGGTCTCGACGCCCTCGACGCGCGGCTCGATCACGCCAGCGCCACGCACTCCGGAGATGCAGCAATTGGCGGGCTGTCGGGGCGGCACGGTATTCTTGAGCCAGCATACCGCCGCGGCGCCATCGATGTCAGGATAGGCGAAGCTCCACGCGCGACAACGGCGATCGCGCTCGCAAAGCAGCGCGCAGTCCTCGGGATCACCCGAGGTGACCGGCGTGTTGAAGTAATCGCCTCCGGGCCGGTCGAATGCCGTCTGGGCACGCGCCGGCCCGCTCACAAAGGCGAGCGAAAGCAGCGCGACACATGCCACGACGCAAGCCGTGACCTTTGCCATGACGGCCCCAGGCAGGTGGCCCTTCCCCATCGAAACAGCTTTCGAGTTATTGACGGCGCTCAGGTTTTTCGGCCCGTCATTTGATCGCCGCAAACCTGTATGGGCGATGAACGGCCGAAAGCCCGATCGCAGGCCCATCTGCCAAGACGCATTTTCGGCCGAGGGGGACCCGGCTCGCATCAAAAAAAACGCGTCGAGACGTGGACCTAGAACGCGTATTCCGCATAGGCCGGTTCCACCGAGCCGTTCCAGGCGCCGTTGAACTTCTCGAGCATCTCCTCGGCCGGCGTCCGGCCGGAATCGATGATGCGATCGAGCGGCTCCAGATGCCGCGTTTCGTCACGGCCGATCGCGTCGATGCGGCCACGGCGGCGCAGTCCGGCATGTGCCAGAACGAGGCATTCCTTGGCGATTTCGAACAGATAACGGTCCTTGATCCGCGCTTTGAAACCGAAACGCGGCACGTCGTCGCGCAGGGCCTGACGCTCCGGCGCGGTCCAGTGCTTCACCAGATCCCAGGCGGCATCGAGCGCGGCGTTGTCATAGAGCAGCCCGGCCCAGAACGCCGACAGTGCCGGCAAACGGCCCCACGGGCCACCATCCGAACCGCGCATCTCGAGATAGCGCTTGAGCCGCACCTCCGGGAAGATCGTCGAAAGATGGTTGGCCCAGTCCG
The DNA here is from genome assembly GCF_054967145.1 of Bradyrhizobium sp. UFLA06-24. Classification (NCBI taxonomy): domain Bacteria; kingdom Pseudomonadati; phylum Pseudomonadota; class Alphaproteobacteria; order Hyphomicrobiales; family Nitrobacteraceae; genus Bradyrhizobium; species Bradyrhizobium sp. UFLA06-24. Next base: position 18,542 of record NZ_JADFUE010000041.1, on the reverse strand, counting down.
ACAGCGTCGGACGTTCGCCGGGCAGATTGTTGTTGCGACCGTCGAAGAACGCGCGGAACGAGGAGCCCGACACGTCGATGTAATCGTCGCCGCGCTTGACGAAATACATGGGCACGTCGAGCGCATAGTCGACGTAGCGTTCAAAGCCCATGCCGTCCTCGAACGCCCACGGCATCATGCCGGCGCGGGCGTTATCGGTGTCGCGCCAGATCTCGGAGCGGAAGGACAGGAAGCCGTTCGGCTTGCCTTCGGTGAACGGCGAATTGGCAAACAGAGCGGTCGCGACCGGCTGAAGCGCCAGCGAAACGCGCAGCTTCTTGACCATGTCGGCTTCGGAGGAGAAGTCGAGATTGGTCTGCACCGTGCAGGTTCGGTACATCATGTCGAGGCCGTACTGGCCGACCTTCGGCATGTAGTTGGTCATGATCTTGTAGCGGCCCTTGGGCATCACAGGGATGTCGGCGCGCGACCAGGACGGCGTCATGCCGAGGCCGAGGAAACCGATGCCGAGCGGGGTCGCGATCTCGCGCACCTGCGCCAGATGCGCCATCAACTCGCTCTGGGTCTGGTGTACGGTCTCGACCGGCGCGCCTGACAGTTCGAACTGTCCACCGGGCTCGAGCGAGATCGCGCCGCCGCCGGTGACGTCGTACAGACCGATGATGTTGCCCTTCTCCATGATCGGCTCCCAGCCGAGCAGGAGCTTCATGCCTTCGAGCAACGCGCCGATGCCGCGTGCGCCTTCGTAAGGCACCGGACGATGGCCTTCGAGCGTGAACGGCGTTTTCTCGTGCTCGGTGCCCATGCGGAATTCGGATGGGTCCTTGCAGCCCGCCTCGAACCACGCGACGAGTTCGTCGCGCGATTGCAGCGGCGTCATATCGATCTGGTCTCGCGCCATATCAAACTCTAATCAGAAGCGCTTCGACCGAATGCGCCCAGGTGACGGGGATTGTCCGCGAACCCACCGGGCGCGCGGACGTGCTGGTTTGCCGCGCGATCATCGCGACGGCGAGCTTTCGTTGACGTTGACGACGGGCGGCAGCTTCATCTCGCCGCACGAGCAGCCCAGCCGGTCGAGCAGACCGCTGAGCTTGACGGCGTCGGCATCGGACAGTTTCGACCCGACATATTTCTCGATCGCAGCCGAATAGGCACCCCACATCCGCTTCTGCAGCTCGCGGCCGGCCTCCGTGATCTCGACGAACTGGCCGCGCTTGTCGATCTTGCATTCGCGCCTGCTGGCGAGCCCCTCATCGACCAGGCGGTCGATCAGTCGCGAGGTGGAGTATTGCGGGATCAGCATCTGCCGCTCGAGTTCCACCGGCCGCAGTTCGCCGCTCGGCGCGCGCGACAATTCGAGCAGCGCATCGTACCAGGCCAATGGCGGGAAGCCGGCCTTCTTCAGATCCTGCTCGACACAGTCGAGCACGCGGCTCTGTACCCGCATCAGGCGGATCCAGGCGCTGGTTGCCTCGGTCGATGGTTTGCGTTTCATGGTCCCGCCCAAACTCGTCGTCCGCTTCTTACCTCACTTGATGCAGCTGCATCAATCTTGACTATTTCATGCAGGTGCATGTAGGTGTTCTTTCGCCCCCACCAAGCGTCCAGAGGAGGAAATTCCATGAAACTGTATTATTCGCCCGGTGCCTGCTCGCTGTCCCCTCACATTGCGCTCCTCGAGGCTGACCTGCCTTATGAGCTGGTCAAGGTCGATATCCGGGCCAAGAAGCTCGAGAACGGTGAAGACTATCTGAAGGTCAACCCGAAGGGTCAGGTGCCCGCGCTGGGCCTCGACAGCGGCGAGATCGTGACGGAAGGCCCGGTCATTGTCCAGATGATCGCCGACAAGGCCCCGGCCAAGGCGCTGGCGCCCGCCCGCGACAGCTCCGAGCGCTACAAGCTGCTCGAATGGCTGAACTTCCTCACCTCCGAGGTGCACAAGAGCTTTGGTCCGCTGTTTGCTCCGGCGCTGAACGACGACGCCAAGGCGTTCTTCAAGGATCGTCTCATGGGCAAGCTGAAGCACATCGACAGCCAGCTCGCCGGCCGTGACTACCTCATGGGCAAGCAGTTCTCGGTCGCCGATGGCTATCTCTTCACGATGCTGACCTGGGGCGATCGCATGAAGTTCGACCTCTCGGCGATGCCGCACCTCACCGCCTACAAGGCCCGAGTCGCGGCACGGCCGAAGGTGCAGGAAGCCTTGAAGAAGGAAGGCCTGATCCAGGCCGCCTGACGGCACCAGCGGCGATCGATTTTCTTTCTGGGGCCGGGTCGACGATCCGGCCCTTTTCATTTGCAGCCGGCGGGCGTGAAAGCGAACCCATTTCGCCAGATCATCGTACCTTAGTTAGACTTATGAACTACTGTTCACCAAATGTAAGCAGTGCTGTCTTGTCACTGCACGCAAAGCGGGCGAGCTTGGTCCAATTGATTGAAGAATTTTGGGGCTCTCATCGGAGTTGAACTTGACGATCGCCATCGTCCTGATCGTTGCAAGCGCGTTGGTGGGAGTAGCGACAGGTTACGTGTTCAGGACCTGGGCGCTGGTCGTGATCTCGCCGCCAATTGCGGTCCTCTCGGCGATCATTCTGCGCGTCTACGAGTTCGGAATGATGGCAGGCGTGATCATCATTGCCGTCTGTCTTGCCGCCACTCAGCTCGCCTATCTTGCGGCATCATATCTGCTGTACGGGCGCGAGGCCTCATCCCATGACGAAGTCGACGGCGAGCCAGGCGAGATAAGCGACCAGAAAATCCGCCGTTAGCACAAGTAGCGCCAGCGCGGTCCAAAGCACCGGCCCCTTGCGGCGCAGCCGTGCGGGCTTCTGTTGCGGCGAGAGTCGGCGAGAGCCCGGCGCAACAGCATATTTCCCGGTGAGATCGCGCGCGAACGCGATCTTCCGCAGCACCAAAGAATTCACCAAGGACACCTTCTTGTTTCGTCTTCAACCTGCCGGTGGATCGGCAGGTGTCCCAACCTGATTTGTGCCCTGACCCGCAGCAAGAGTGGTGCCAAGCCCGAGCAAAAGAACGGCGGCGGTTTGACGCGTCTATGACAATTGCAGGACGAGCAACAGCGGGACTCTGTCCCGGTTCCTACGCAAATTCTCAGACCGGTTCCATCAATGTACATAGATCTGACGCAACCGTGATGACGTTGTCCAAAAGATAAAGGCCGGGTCGATGACCCGGCCTTTGCTGTTCTCGCATGAATCTCACCCGATCAGGCAGCAGCTTTCTTCGGCGCGAAACGTCCGTAGAAGGTTTCGCCTTTGGCGGCCATCTCTTCCAGCAGCTTCGGCGGCGTGAAGCGCGAGCCGTACTTGGCCTCGAGTTTGTGGCAGAGCTCGACGAACTTCTTGGCTCCCATGAAGTCGATGTAGGACAGCGTGCCGCCGGTGAACGGGGCGAAGCCGAAACCGAGAATCGAGCCGACGTCGGCCTCGCGGGGATCGGTAATGACGTGATCCTCGACAGTGCGCGCGGCTTCCACCGCCTGCACCACCAGGAAGCGCTGCTTCAACTCCTCGACATCGAGCGTATCAGGGTCGAGCTGCTTCGGCTGCAGCGCGGAGAGCCCCGGCCACAGGCTCTTCTGGCCTTTGCCTTCGGGATAGTCATAGAAGCCCTTCTTGTTTTTCCGGCCGAGGCGTCCCTGGTTCTCGACCATCTCCACCATTAGCTTCTTCTGGTCGGGATTGATGGCGTTGGGGCCGAGATCGGCTTCCGTTGCCTTCATGATCTTCAGACCGAGATCGAGCGCGACTTCGTCCGAGAGCGAAAGCGGGCCGACCGGCATGCCGGCCATCTTGGCGCAGTTCTCGATCATCGCCGGCGGCACGCCTTCGAGGAACATCTCGTTGCCTTCGGCGACGTAGCGGCCGACGCAGCGATTGGCGAAGAAGCCTCTGGAGTCGTTGACCACGATCGGGGTCTTGCCGATCTGACGGACGTAATCGAGCGCGGTCGCCAGCGCAACATCGCCGGTGTTCTTGCCGAGGATGATCTCGACCAGCATCATCTTCTCGACCGGCGAGAAGAAATGGATGCCGACGAACTTGCCCTGGTCCTTGAAGCTCTCGGCCAGCGAGGTGATCGGCAGCGTCGAGGTGTTCGACGCGAAGATCACGTCCGGCTTCAGATATTCCTGCGCCTTCGCGAAAGTCTCCGCCTTGACCTTGCGGTCCTCGAACACGGCCTCGATGACGAGGTCGACATCCCTGAGCGCGGCATAGTCCGCGGTCGGCGTGATCCGCGAGAGCAGCTTCTCGGCATCGTCAGGCTTGGCCCGACCCTTCTTGATCTGCTCCTCGATCACCTTCTGCGCGTGGGCCTTGCCTTTGTCGGCGCTCGCCTGATCGCGGTCGATCAGCACGACGTCGAGACCGGCGCGGGCCGAGACGTAGCCGACGCTCGCACCCATGAAGCCGGCACCGATCACGGCGATCTTCTTCACCTTGGTCGCAGGCACATCCTTCGGACGACGCGCGCCCTTGTTGAGCTCCTGCATCGACAGGAACAGGCTGCGGATCATCGCGGCCGCTTCCTTCGAGCGCAGCACCGAGGTGAAGTAGCGCGACTCGACGCGCAACGCCGCATCGATCGGCAACTGCAGGCCTTCATAGACGCAGCTCATGATGGCGCGTGCGGCCGGATAATTGTCGTAGGTTTCGCGGCGATAGATCGCATTGCCGGCCGGGAACATCATCATGCCGGCCTTGGAGAACACCGGGCCGCCGGGGAGCTTGAAGCCCTTCTCGTCCCAGGGCGCGACAGCCTTGCCGCCGCCTTTGATCCAGTCTTTCGCGGCCTTGATGAGGTCAGCAGCGGGAACGATGGCGTGAATCAGGTTAAGCTGCTTCGCCTTGTCGATCGTAACAGGATCGCCCTTGAGAAGGATCGTCATGGCGTCCTGCGGCGGCACCAGGCGCGGCACGCGCTGCGTGCCGCCGGCGCCGGGGAACAAACCGACCTTGACCTCGGGCAGGCCGAGACGCGTCTTGGGATTTTCCGCCGCGACGCGATGGTGGCAGCACAGCGTGATCTCGAAACCGCCGCCGAGCGCAAGGCCGTTGATCGCGGCCGCCCACGGCTTGCCCGACGTTTCGATCGAGCGCAGCACCTGCGAGAAGCGGCGGCTCTGCTCGAACAGCATCTGGTTCGCCGCGGTCTCGCCCTGCTCCTTGAAGACCTTCGCATAGGCCTGGTTCATGCCTTCGAGCATGGACAGATCTGCGCCGGCGCAGAACGCTTCCTTGGCGGAGGTGATGACGACGCCCTTCACCGCCGCATCCGCCGTGGTCGCCTTGACGATCGCGTCGAGCTCGTTGGTCGAGGTCTCGTCGAGCACGTTCATCGAACGGCCCGGAATGTCCCAGGTGACGAGCGCGATGCCGTCTGCGTCGGTCTCAACCTTGAAGTTCTTGTACGACATGTTGGTTGCTCCCTACCCTTAGACGCGCTCGATGATGGTCGCGGTGCCCATGCCGCCGCCGATGCACAGCGTGACGAGGGCGGTGGACTTATTGGTGCGCTCGAGCTCGTCGAGCACGGTACCCAAAATCATCGCGCCCGTGGCGCCGAGCGGATGGCCGAGCGCAATGGCGCCGCCATTGACGTTGATCTTGGCGTTGTCGATGTCGAACGCCTGGATGTAGCGCAGCACGACGGAAGCAAAGGCCTCGTTGAGCTCGAACAGGTCGATGTCCGACTTCTTCATGCCGGAGCGCGCGAACAGCTTTTCGGTGACGTCGACCGGACCGGTCAGCATCATCGCCGGCTCGGAGCCGATGTTTGCGAACGCGCGGATCTTTGCCCGCGGCTTCAAGCCGTACTTGCTGCCCGCCTCCTTGCTGCCGAGCAGCACGGCGCCGGCGCCATCGACGATGCCCGACGAATTGCCGGCGTGGTGCACGTAATTGACGCGCTCGATTTCGGGATGCGACTGGATCGCGACGCCATCGAAGCCGCCCATCTGCGCCATCATCGTGAACGACGGCTGCAGCTGCGCCAGCGACTGCATCGTCGTCGACGGACGCATATGCTCGTCCTTGGCGAGGATGGTGAGACCGTTGATGTCCTTCACCGGCACGACCGATTTGTTGAAACGTCCTTCGTCCCAGGCCTTGGCCGCGCGCTGCTGGCTCTGCACCGCATAGGCGTCGACGTCGTCGCGCGAGAACCCGTATTTCGTGGCGATCAGATCGGCCGAGACACCCTGCGGCATGAAGTAAGCGGGGACCGCCATCGACGGATCCATCGGCCATGCACCGCCGGAGGCGCCGATACCGACGCGGCTCATCGATTCCGCACCGCCGCCGATCACGAGCTCATGCTGGCCGCTCATGATCTGCGCCGCCGCGAAGTTCACGGCATCGAGGCCGGAGGCGCAGAAGCGGCTGATCTGCACGCCGGGCACGGCTTCGCCGAGACCGGCCTTCAGCGCGGCAAAGCGCGCGATGTCGCTTCCGGCTTCGCCGACCGGATCGACCACGCCGAGCACGACGTCATCGACGGAATCTTCCGGCAGATTGTTGCGGTCCTTCAGCGCCTTCAGCGGCACGCTCGCGAGCGCGAGCGCGGTGACTTCGTGCAGCGCGCCGTCCGCCTTGCCGCGGCCGCGCGGGGTACGGACGTGATCGTAGATGAATGCCTCAGGCATGACGCCCTCCTGATCTGTTGTTCGAGATTTGATGGCGCGGAAATCAGAACGCTTCCGCGGGCAGTTCCATGATGGTGGCGCAGCCGGACTGGATGCGCGCCAGATTGGCGGCGGTCTCCGGCAGCATCCGCTCCATGAAGAAACGGCCGGTGACGAGCTTGGTCGAGAGATAGGGCGTCGCGCCGCTGGCGGCAATCTTCGCCTGCGTCACCTTGACCATCTTCGCCCACATGTAGCCGAGCGCGACGAAGCCGAAGAGATGCAGGTAATCGGTTGCGGCCGCTCCCGCATTGTCGGGCTTCGCCATCGCGTTCTGCATCAGCCAGGTCGTGGCCTGCTGGAGGTGACCCAGCGAAGTCGAGAGCGGAGTGATGAAGGGCTTCAGCGCCTCGTCGCCGCCGTTCTCCTTGGCGAAGGCCATGACCTCGCCGAAGAAGGCCATGATGGCGCGGCCTCCGTCGCGCGGCAGCTTGCGGCCGACGAGGTCGAGCGCCTGGATGCCGTTGGCGCCTTCATAGATCATGGCGATGCGCGCATCGCGCACGAACTGCTCCATGCCCTGCTCGGCGATGTAGCCGTGGCCGCCATACATCTGCTGCGCCTGCACGGCGTTGGCGAAACCGTAGTCGGTGAGGAAGCCCTTCAGCACGGGCGTCATCAGGCCCATGTGATCGTCGGCGGCCTGGCGATCCTTGGGATCCTCCGAGCGGTGGGCGACGTCGCTCTTCAACGCGGTCCACATCACGAAGGCGCGCGCGGCCTCGTTGAAGGCGCGGATCGAGAGCAGCGTGCGGCGGACGTCGGGATGCACGATGATCGGATCGGCCGGCTTGTCCGGCGCTTTCGCACCTGACAGCGAGCGGCCCTGGATGCGCTCGCGGGCATAGGCGACCGCGTTCTGATAGGCGACCTCGGACTGCGCGAGGCCCTGCACGGCGACGCCGAGGCGGGCCTCGTTCATCATCACGAACATGCCCTGCATGCCCTTGTTCTCTTCGCCGATCAGCCAACCGGTGGCGTTGTCGTAGTTCATCACGCAGGTCGAATTACCGTGGATGCCCATCTTGTGCTCGATCGAGCCGCAGACGACGCCGTTGCGTTGCCCCACCGAACCGTCGGCATTCACCAGGAATTTCGGCACCACGAACAGCGACACGCCTTTGATGCCGGCGGGCGCGCCCTCGATGCGGGCGAGCACGAGATGGATGATGTTGTCGGCGAGATCGTGCTCACCGGCCGAGATGAAGATCTTGGTGCCCGTGATCTTGAAGCTGCCGTCGGCCTGTCGCACCGCCTTGGTGCGGAGCATGCCGAGATCGGTGCCGCAATGCGGCTCGGTCAGGTTCATGGTGCCGGTCCATTCGCCGGCGACCATCTTCGGCACGTAGGTCTGCTTCTGCTCCGGCGAGCCATGAACAATCAGCGCCGCGGTCGCGCCCATGGTGAGGCCGCCATACATCGAGAACGCCATGTTGGCGGAGATCTGGAATTCGTTGACCGCCTGAGAGAGTGTCACCGGCAGGCCCTGGCCGCCGAACTCGGTCGGCGCCGACAGGCCGAGCCAGCCGCCTTCGGCGACCTGCTTGAAGGCCTCCTTGAAACCCTTCGGCGTGGTGACGCTGCCGTCGTCGGCGCGCTTGCAGCCTTCGAGATCGCCGACGCGATTGAGCGGCTGCAGCACCTCTTCGGCGAGCTTGGCGGCTTCGCCCAGGATGGCCTCCCGCACGTCGCTCGACGCATCCGAGAAGCCGGCGAGATTGTCGTAGCGGTCGATCTGGAAGACGTCGTTGAGCAGGAAGTTCACGTCTTCGACGGGGGCTTTATAGATCGGCATTGCGGTCTCCCGGCATGGGCTCTGAAGAGGAAACTAGGATTGGGCGGCGAGCTGCTCCGCCATCAGGCGGTGCAGCATGTTGATGGCCTTGAGCGGACGCACCATCACCTTGAAATGGGTGATGCGCCCGTCGCTATCGAAGGTGATGATGTCGACACCGTTGACCTCGATGCCGTCGATCATGGTCTTGAATTCAAGCACGGCGCCGTCGGCGCTTTTCCACTCGCCGACATAAGTGAAGCCGGGACCGCCGAGCACCTTCTCGGCGCTGGCGAGATATTTGAAGGTGATGTCGCGCCCGCGCTGCGGCGAATGCACGACCGGGCTTTCGAACACGGCGTCCGGATGCAGCAGATCCCACAGCGCCTTGGTGTCGTGGGACTTCATGTAGGCGTACCAGGAATCGAGGCCGGTCATTCTCGGGTGCCTCCCTCAAGGCCTTAGGCAAAGTTTTTGAAAACAACCCCATGCACAGTAGCGAGGGAGTTGATTCGACTGGATTTTCGGTCGGGCCTGTCGTCCAACCTCAACCTCACCTCATATGCACATTGACGCATATGCACGAATGCGCATAAAGTCAAGCCGGATAGTCGGGACTTCAAGGGAGTTGGTGCCATGGCGCTGGGCGACGCAATCCTCGCATGCCTGACCGAACGTCCGATGACGGGCTATGAGCTCGCCAAGACGTTCGATTCCTCGATCGGCTTCTTCTGGAAAGCCGACCACCAGCAGATCTATCGCGAGCTCTCCAAGCTGCGCGACCGCGGCTACATCCAGGGCCGGGAGGTCGTCCAGACAGGCAAGCCCAATAAGCTCATCTATACGCTGACTCCCGAGGGCCGAACAGCGCTGCGGCACTGGGCCGCGCGGCCGAGCACCCCGCCCTCGATCAAGGACGACCTGCTGGTGCGGCTGCATGCGCTCGACAGCGTCGACCTCGAGCCCATCCGCACCGATCTGATGGACCGCCTGGAGCACCATCGCGACCGGCACGAAAACTACCAGCGGATCCTGAAGAAGCGATTCCCTGACGGCACGGCGGAGGGCCGGCTCGACCTCGGTAACCTGCTGCTGCTTCAGCTCGGCGCCCGGCATGAACAGATGGTCGCCGATTTCTGCGAGGAGGCGCTCGAGGCGCTGTCGGCGATGTCAGGCAAGGATAAGGGGACCGGCACGGTGGTGCCGATCGAGGATGGCAAGCGGGAGAAGGGCTAGGCGGGCGGCGCCGGTTTCGCCCAGCACTCAGCTGTCATCGCCCGGCTTGACCGGGCGATCCAGTACTCCGAGACGACGCGGCTGGAAACGAGCCGCCGCGGCGTACTGGATGCCCCGGTCAAGCCGGGGCATGACACCGGTTTATTGGCAACCAGACGAGCGCCACGACGAGTCCCCCGTTCCCCGCCGCCCAACTTTAAGACACCGGCGACGCGTTCCTTAACCCGTTATTTACCCTAACAGGAAAAAGTCGGTCTTCGAGGCAGACGACCCGCGCCAAATCCGATTGTCTTTGCAACCGGCACGCGAGGGGAGACTGGAGGCGTCGGGTGGGGCGCCGGAGTCGGAACCGGACAGAGTCATGAATTCGCGCGTATCGTGGAGTGTTGACGGCATCGATCCATCCGTCCAGGAACGGGCCGAAGCTGCTGCGCGCCGTGCCGGCATGTCGCTCAATGATTGGCTGAACTCCACCCTCGGCGAGGCTGCCCCGCCGAACTTTCGCGGGCCTTACGACCAGCGTCAGGAGCAGCGCCCGGATCCGCACGCAGCACCGATGCCGAGCCGGGAGAGTCGCGACGTCGCCGACATCCACCAGCGGCTCGACGCGATCACCCAGCAGATCGAACGGATCTCAAAGCCCGCAGCTCCGCGTCAAGACGTCTCGCGCGAGCAAGGCGTTGCCCGCCAGCTCAACGACGCGATCTCGCGGTTAGACGCCCGTCTGTCGCAGATCTCGCGGCCCCAGCAGCCGCAGCCTCAAGCCCAGCAGCCTCAAGCCCAGCAGCCTCAGCCGCCCCGAGCGGCCCCGGTCGAGACCCGACAGCGTCACGCCGATGCGGTCGAACGCGCCGCCGCGCAGGTCTACCGAAATTCACCGCCCCTGAGCCCCGCCTCCTTCGACGTCGCGGTCGCCGAGATCACCGCCCGGCAGAGCGAGCTTGACGGCTTCGCACCGCGGCAGGTGCCGCCGCGCGCTGCGCCCCCGATCGCCCCCTCAGCCGCTCCCTATGCTCCCCCGATGGCGCCACCCGCGCCGGCCTATGCCCCGCCGCCACCGCAAGCAGGGCCGGATTTCTCGTCGCTCGAACGCCATCTGCTCAAGATCACGAGCCAGATCGAGTCGCTGCAGCGCCCTGACAACACCGAGCAGGCGATCAACGCCTTCCGTTCCGAGCTCGCCGAGATCCGCTCCGCCATCACCGAGGCGATGCCGCGCCGCGCGATCGAATCGATCGAGAACGAGATCCGCTCGTTGCATCGTCGCATCGACGAGACCCGCTCCAACGGCACCGACGGCCAGGTGCTGGCAGGCATCGAGCGCGCGCTCTCCGACATCAAACAGGTGCTGCGCACGCTGACCCCGGCCGAGCAGCTCACCGGCTACGACGAGGCGATCCGCAATCTCGGCGCCAAGCTCGACCTGATCCTGCGCGCCAATGACGATCCCTCGACGGTACGCCAGCTCGAAGGCGCGATCGCGGCGCTGCGCGGCATCGTCTCGAACGTCGCGTCCAACGAAGCGCTGGCACGCCTGTCCGAGGACGTGCAGCTGCTGTCGTCCAAGGTCGACCAGATCACCCGCTCGTCCGGCCACAGCGACAGCTTTGCCGTTCTGGAGCAGCGCATTGCCGCGCTCACCGCCGCGCTGGAAACCCGCGAGCGGCCGGCGCCTGCCGAAAGCACCGAACATCTGGAAGCCGCGATCCGCGCGCTGTCGGACCGTTTCGATCGCATGCAGGTCGGCAACGATTCGGCGTCGACCTTCACGCATCTCGAGCAGCGGGTCTCCTATCTGCTGGAGCGGCTGGAGGCCGCCTCGGAGTCGCGCGGCGGCAATTTCAGCCGTGTCGAGGACGGGCTGCACGATATCCTGCGACACCTGGAGCGCCAGCAGGCAACCTATGCCGCACTGGCCGAGAGCCGCAGCTCCGCGCCGGCTCCCGATTCCGGAATGGTCGATCTCGTCAAGCGCGAGCTCTCCGACCTCCGATTCAGTCAGGCCGAGACCAACCGTAGCACGCAGGATTCGCTGGAGGCCGTGCACAACACGCTCGGTCATGTCGTCGATCGTCTCGCCATGATCGAGGGCGATCTGCGCGCGGTGCGCACCGCGCCGCCGGCGCCGCAGCCGATGGCTGCGCCCATGCCCGCGCAAATGCCGATGGCAGCTTCCGTCGAAGCGCCTATGGCGCGCGAGCAACGGCCGCCGCAGCCGCCGAAATACGATCCCAAGCCCGAGCTGCCAAATCCAGCCGCCGCGCAGCAGCCGCAGCATTCGGCCTTCGTGGCCGCGCCGCGCGAATTTCACGCCGCCGCAGCGCCGCCGCCGGCGCCGATGGCCGCGCAAGCCACGCCGCCTGTGCCGCCGCGCGCGATCAGCGAGATTCTCGAACCGCATACGGCGCCGGCGCGCGCCGCGATCGCGCCCGAGCTGCCGCCGGATCATCCGCTCGAGCCCGGCACGCGTCCGAGCGGCCGTCCCGCCACGCCGTCCGAGCGCATTGCCGCGTCCGAAAGCGCGATCAGCGAAATCCCGACCGCACCGAAGGAGCCGGTGTCGTCGTCGAGCTTCATCGCGGCCGCGCGCCGCGCCGCGCAAGCTGCCGCCGCGCAGCCGCAGGAGAAGCCCGCTCGCGGCGTCAAGGCCGCCATGGCGGCGCGCGCCAAGGGCCAAGGACAGGGACAAGGAAAGGCGCCGGAAGGCGGCTCGTCCATCACGTCCAAAATCCGCTCGCTTCTGGTCGGCGCGAGCGTGGTCGTGATCGTGCTCGGCGCCTTCAAGATGGCGATGAACCTGCTCGACGGCGGCAGTCCGCCGCCGGCGCCGCAGGCGATGGAGGACACTTCGAGCCGGCCGGCGCCGCAGGCCCCGCCGCCGGTCGAAAGCAAACCCGCCCCGCCCGACCAGGTCACGCCGTCGATGACCTCGCCGACGCCGATCGGCAAGCAGTCCCTGAACAATGCCGCGCCGGCAGCGAACGCCGGCGGCACGGCGTCAGTCGAAATTCCGCCCGCGCCCGCCGCAGCAACACCGGCCCCGCCGGCTGCGAACAGCGATGTCACAGGCGCGCTCTCGGGCACGAGCCGCGCACGTCTTGGCACGGTCCAGGTGCCACCGAGCGAGAAGCTGCCTGACGGCATCGGCGGCCCGGCTCTGCGCACCGCCGCGATGAAGGGCGATGCGACTGCAGCTTTCGAGATCGGCGTGCGTTTTGCCGAGGGCAAGGGCGTGGCTGCGAATTACGACGAGGCCGCGAAGTGGTACGACCGCGCGTCGCAGGCCGGCGTGGTGCCGGCAACCTTCCGCCTCGGCACGCTCTACGAGAAGGGCCTCGGCGTGAAGAAGGACGCCGACATCGCCCGTCGCTACTACACGCAGGCCGCCGAGCGCGGCAACGCCAAGGCCATGCACAATCTCGCGGTGCTCGATGCCGATGGCGGCGGACGCGGCGCCAACTACAAGAGCGCGGCACAATGGTTCCGGAAAGCGGCCGATCGCGGTGTTGCCGACAGCCAGTTCAACCTCGGCATCCTCTATGCCCGCGGTATCGGCGTCGAGCAGAACCTGGCTGAATCCTACAAATGGTTCAGCCTCGCTGCGGCCCAGGGCGATGCGGATGCCGCCGGCAAGCGCGACGACGTCGCCAAGCGCCTCGACCCGCAATCGCTCGCCGCCGCCAAGCTCGCGATCCAGACCTTCAGCGCCGAGCCGCAGCCCGACGACGCCGTCAACGTTCCCTCGCCTGCCGGCGGCTGGGACAGCGCACCGCAAGCGGCCACCAAGCCCGCGCCAAAGCCGGTCGCGGCGAAGAAGACGGCCTCAGCGGCGCATTGAACTCAACGAGATCGTGCTCGGTGCCCACCTCCCCCCGACGGGGAGAGGTGGGCCGAGTACCCCTGGCTTGCATCGATTAAAACAAGGCGACCGTAGGAGCTACGGCGCCTCGATCACCGTCGGCACGCCGGGCTCAAGCAAGCGCAACCTTGTTCCGAAGCCGAGCGCGTCGAAGGTCTTGCGCAGGTCCTCGCCGTTCTGGCGGAAATGCGCCCAGCCTTCGGTGTGCACGGGTACGATCATCGCATCGGGGAAGGCACGCGCCGTCTCGATGGTGTCGTTGGTGTCCATGGTGAGATGGAACGGCCCGCGGGTTTGCGCGGCGCCCGCGAACGGCAGCACCACGCCGCATTTGAAGCGACGTGCGACTTCGGCGACGCCGTCGAACCAGGTGGTGTCGCCGCTGATATAGACCGGGCGCGTGTCCTTGCGGCTCGACTGCACCACGAAACCGATGACATCGCCCGACAGCGGCTCGATGCCGGCAGGGCCGTGACGCGCCGGCGTCGCGGTGATGGTCAGCGTGTTGCCGTCGTCGTCCTTCAGTTGCGCGGTCGCCCAGGGCGCGAGACCTTCGACATGGCCGCCGAGGCGTTTTGCGCCGGCCTCCGTCGTCAGCGCGCGCGGCGCTTTCAGCACAAAGTCGCGGCCGGAATTGTCGAGATTGTCCGAATGCTGGTCGTGGCTGAGCAGCACGGCGTCAACAGGGCCGATCGCATCGGCCTTCATCGCCGGGCCAATCGTCTTCTCCAGCTTCACATGCGGCAGCTGGTAGGCGCCCGGCGCATCGAAGGTGGGATCGGTGAGCAGGCGGAAGCCGTCGATCTCGATCAGCGCGGTCGGGCCGCCGATCAGGGTGATGGAAACAGGCATGATCAACTCCTCTTACACGACGGGCTTTGCGGGGCGCGTCACCAGGTAAATGCCGAGCGCGACCGGAATGATCCCGAGAAGGTCACGCGCCTCGACGTGCTCGCCGAGCACCAGGAAGGCGAACAGCATGCCGAGCGGCGGCATCAGGAAATGATAGGCACTGGCTGCGGTCGCGCCACACACTTTGAGGAGATGAAACCACAGCCAGGACGCGAGGATCGAGCCGCCGAGCACGAGAAAGGCGAAGGCGCCTATCAGGCCCGGCGTAACATCGATGGCGTGGACGTCGGCAAACGTGAACGCGACGGGCGTCAGCACGATGCCGGCGGCAAGGTTCTGCACGCCGTTGCCGATCCACAAGCTCCCCTTGGGCGCGAACAGCTTGAACAGGATGGTGCCTGACACGATCGACGCCAGCGAGGCCAGCGTGAAGAAGATGCCGTGCAGAGAGTCGGTCCCGACCGACAGACGATGCCAGACGATCGCCGTGACGCCGACGATCCCGAGCAAGAGACCGCTCGCCTTGCGCCAGGTCATGCCCTCACCGAGCAGAAGCGCCGCGAGCGCGGCGGTGAACACCGGATTGGCCGAGACGATCAGACCGCCGAGACCGGCGGAGACCGACTGCAGCCCGGTATAACCGAGCCCGAGATAGAGTGCGTTGTTGGCGATGCCGAGCGCCGTGAAGATCAGGGCGTCGCGCCAAGACAGGGACCAGTCGCCGCGGATCAGCGTGGCGCCGAGAATCAAAATGCCGGCGAGCGAGAAGCGCGCGGCGAGCAGGATCAACGGCGGACAATGGGTGACACCGATCTTGCCCGCGATGAAGGCGTAGCTCCAGAGCAGGCAGAACAGGCCGATGGCAAGCGGAAGCGCGTTGAAGCGGCTGCGTTGCGCCGGGATCGAGGTGGCGAGGGACATGAGGGCATTCTCCTGAGCCCTCGATCTAGGGATCGGGCTTGTCATTTGGAAATTAAATGATTAACTCGTAATCAGTGGATTTATGAATGGAAGTGCCCATGCTCGATCTGGAGCTTTTGCGCAGCTTCGTCTCGGTGGTCGAGGCCGGCGGCTTCACCCGCGCCGGCGAGCGCGTTCACCGCACGCAATCGACCGTGAGCCAGCAGATCAAGCGCCTGGAGGAAGATGTCGGCCAGGTGCTGCTGCATCGGGACGGCAAGGATGTGCGTCCCACCGAGGCCGGCGAGCGGCTGCTCTCCTATGCGCGGCGGCTGCTCACGCTCGCGGAAGAGGCGCGCGACGTGCTGCGCGAGCCTGACAGCGAAGGCGCGATCCGGCTCGGCATTCCCGAGGATTTTGCCGCCTATCGACTGGCGAAACTGCTGGGCGCGTTCTCCCGCTCGCATCCAACCTTGCGGCTCGACGTTCGCGCCGACCAGAGCAAGCATTTGGCCCGCGATCTCGAACGCGGCGAACTCGATCTTGCACTCTACAAGCGCGAGGCCGGGGCCAAGGACGCCATCGCGGTGTGGCCGGAGCGGGTGCACTGGGTCACCAGCAAGAGCCATCCGGTCGATGTCGACGCGCCCTCGGTGCCGCTGATCGGCTTTCCGCTCGGTTGCATCTACCGCGCCGGCGCCATCCACGCCCTGGAGAGCGCCGGCCGCGCCTGGCACACCGCCTACACCTCATCGAGTCTCGCCGGCATCCAGGCCGCGGTCGCCGCCGGCATGGGCCTCGCCATCCTGTCGGAAATGTCGATCCAGGCAGATCACCGCGTGCTCACCGCCAAGGACGGCTTCGCACCGATCAACCGGACGGAAGTCGCGCTGATGGCCGCGCCCGGCGCCAGCCCGGCGACGCTGCGGCTGGCCGACCGGCTGGCCGAGTTTTGCGAGGACGTCCAGGCGAAGGCGGCGTGAGCTCGTGAGATCGTCGCGACCTGCTGCCGCAATATCGTGCATTCCCTCCCCCCTTGTGGGGGAGGGAGCGCGGCGTGCGTGTGGCGCGAGTGGTCAACCCAAATGAAGCGCGGCCTTCAATAACACCTTGCCGCGGCGATGGCGTGGACGCGGCGGTCGCCGAGCAGGTGGGCGACGAAGCCATTCTTCGGAAAGATCTTCGCGAACGCGGCATCGCGGATGCTGAGGCCGCCGGCATAGGCGCCGAAGGCTGGCATCACCGCGCGCAGGCCATCGCTGGCGAAACACCTCCGCTCCATGGAGCGGCCGCGCGCGGAGACGCGCGCTTTGGGATGGAGATGGCCGGCGATCTCGCCGGGCGCGCCTGATGGCTCGTGGCGGAAGGTGATCGGTCCAACAGCGACCTCGTCGGCGACGGTGCCGCCGAGATCGCGCGGCAGCATGGGATCGTGATTGCCCGAGATCCAGATCCAGTCGCGGCCGCTCTGCAGCGCGGCAACGGAAGCTCGGTCATCCGCGGAGAGGCGCTCATGCGCGGTGCGGTCATGAAAGCTGTCACCGAGCGCGATCACGATGCGGGGGTTATGGCGGGAGATGACAGCAGCGAGCCGGCCGAGCGTGGCAACGGTATCGAAAGGCGGCAGCAGCACGCCGCGCGTGGCGAAGCTCGAGCCTTTTTCGAGGTGCAGATCGGAGACGACGAGCAGGCGCTGCTCTTCCCAGAACAGCGCGCCTGAGAGGTCGGCTGCGAAGGTCACATCGCTGATGCTGACCCTGGAAACGCGCATGTCCTCGCCATTCTCCGAAACCAGCGCGCCCAACCTCACGTCAAAACCTGCTCTTATCCCATCGCCTCTTTGACCAGGTCGTCGGCGGCTTCCGCCAACAGCTCGTCTGCAGCTTCGCCATAAACTGACTCGCGGCCGATTTCCAGCATCACGGGGACGGCGAGCGGGGAGACGTGGTCGAGTTCCCGGTGGGTGATGCGGCCCTGGATGCGCATCAGCATGTCACTGAGGCGGCGCAAATCGAGCAGGCCGGTGGCGGCATCGGCACGCGCGGCGCGCAGCAGGACGTGATCGGCCTGGTGCTTGCGCAGCACGTCGTAGACGAGGTCGGTCGAGAACAGCACCTGGCGGCGGCTCTTCTCTTCCCCGGTGTGGCGGCGCGCGATCAGCCCTGAGATGATCGCGCAATTGCGGAACGTGCGCTTCATCAACGCGGATTCGGCAAGCCAGGCCTCGAGGTCGTCGCCCAGCATGTCAGGGTCGAACAGCGCGTTGAGGTCGATCCTGCCATCGCGGATCATGAAGGAGAGATCGCCGAGCGCCCAGATCGCCACCGCATATTCGTTGGCGACGAAGCCGAGCGGCCGGGCGCGGGCGCGCTCCAGCCGGCGCGTCAGGAGCATGCCGAGCGTCTGGTGCGCGAGACGGCCCTCGAAGGGATAGCAGACGATGTAATGCTTGTTGGCGCGCGGAAAGCTCTCGACCAGCAGCTCGCGCACCGCCGGCACACGCGAAGCTTCCTTTTGCAGCGACAGCCAGTCGCGCACCTGCTCCGGCAAGCCGCTCCAGGCGCTGGAATCATCGAGCAGACGGCGGACACGCTCGGCAAGATAGGTCGAGAGCGGAAACTTGCCGCCCATATAGGACGGCACCTTCGGATCCTTGTCATGCGCGCGCGAGACATAGACCTGATCCTCGACCAGCGTCTCGTAGCGCACCACCTCGCCTGAGAACACGAAGGTGTCGCCGGGCGAGAGGCCTTCGATGAAGGCCTCCTCGATCTCGCCGAGCAGGCGGCCGCCGCGCGCGATCACACCGGTCGAGCCAGACCCGCCGCCGCGCGAACGCACCAGACGCACCTTCAGCATGTCGTCCTCGACGATGGTGCCGACATTCATCCGGTAGCTCTGCCGCACTTTCGGATTGGCGACGCGCCAGCGGCCCTCCTTGTCCTGCTTGATGCGGGCAAAGCGCTCATAGGTCTTCAGCGCATAGCCGCCGGAGGCGACGAAATCGACGACATCGTCGAAATCCTGGCGCGTCAGCTCCGCATAGGGCGCGGCGGTGCGGACCTCGGCATAGAGCTCGTCCGAGAGAAACGGCTCGCCGCAGGCGCAGCCGAGCACATGCTGGGCCAGCACGTCGAGCGCGCCGGTGCGCAAGGGTGGCGTATCCTGCGCATTCTCGGCGATGGCATCGATGGCGACGCGGCACTCCAGCACCT
>NZ_JADFUE010000040.1:0-67540 GCF_054967145.1 Bradyrhizobium sp. UFLA06-24 | reverse complement strand
AGTTCGTCGGCAGCGTCAGATGTGTATAAGAGACAGTGTATGGGCTGTCGGACTCCAGCTGAAACCACTCCGATACGTCCTCTCGCAGAACACTCGGCGCGAATGGACGGAAAGACTCGCGATATTTCACCTTGAGATTTAGCTGCTTCTGGACAGTTGGTGAGCGGGGGTCAGCGATGATGGAGCGACCGCCGAGCGCTCGCGGGCCAAACTCCATCCGACCCTGCATCCAACCAACCGCCTTACCGTCAACGAGAGCATGTGCGACATTGTCAATCAGTGCTTCGTCGGCTTCGATCGTGAATACCGCGCCGGCCCTTCCTAGGCTCTCTTCGATTTCGCACTGGCTGAACTCTGGCCCGAGATACGCGCCGTTCATGCTGTCGCCCGAATGGATGCTCCTGGGCTTTTCAAGCATGAGATGGTAGGCAGCGAGTGCTGCGCCCACTGCGCCGCCGGCGTCGCCGGCAGCCGGCTGAATCCAGATGTTATCGAAGAGCTCTTCGCGCAGGAGCTTTCCGTTTGCAACACAATTCAGTGCTACTCCTCCTGCGAGGCAGAGATTTCTCTGCCCCGTTGTGGTCCGGATTTCCCTTGCAAGCTTTAGGACAACCTCCTCGGTAATCGCCTGAATGGAGGCCGCCAGATCCATCTCCCTCTGCGTCAATCTAGCTTCCGGTCGTCTGGCCGGGCCACCAAACAGCTTATCGAACCGACCATTGGTCATCCTTAGTCCGGCACAATAATCAAAGAAGCTCATGTCCAGATGGAATGACCCGTCCTCTTTGATGTTGATCAGGTGCTCTTTTATCAGATGCACGTACTTGGGCTCGCCATAGGGCGCCAGTCCCATTACCTTGTACTCACCGGAGTTCACCTTGAACCCGGTGTAGTAGGTGAACGCTGAGTACAGCAGACCAATTGAATGCGGAAAGTGGATCTCCCTGTAGACCGATAGTTCCCTTCCCTTACCGATTGCAAGTGAGGTTGTCGCCCACTCCCCTACTCCATCCATCGTCAACACTGCGGCTTCGTGAAACGGCGAAGGGAAGAACGCCGACGCGGCGTGACTGAGATGGTGCTCTGAAAAGCGAAGTCGATTTGACCAATCAGTATCACACCCAAGATGTTCGTTCAGCGCTTCCGAAATCAGCCTTCTTTGAAACAGCTTGTCCTTTAACCAAACCGGCATCGACGTTGCGAAGCTCTTAAATCCCTTTGGCGCGAAAGCTAGATAGGTTTCAAAGATCCGCTCGAATTTGCTAAAGGGTTTGTCGTAGAAGACGACATAGTCGACGTCGGCTGGACATAGCCCTCGGGCGCTGAGACAGTAACGAGCTGCATAGGCAGGAAAGCCTGGATCGTGTTTTTTCCGCGTAAAGCGTTCTTCTTGCGCGGCAGCTACCAGTTCGCCGTCTGAAACGAGACAAGCGGCAGAGTCATGGTAGTAAGCTGAGATGCCCAGGATATTCATCGGTCAAAACAGCGCGTAAACAAACGGCGAAATGACAGAGCCTTGTGCCAGAACGAGCAGAGCGGCTATGACAACCATGAGAGCAACTAGAGGTGCGAGCCACATCTTTTTGCGAACTCGCATGAAAGCCCAGAGTTCCGTGATGAAGAGATACATCTGCGCCTCAGAACTGGTTTGTGAAAGACTGACCTGTCGGACATGGCGGGCTGCGAATGATCCAGTAGCTCGCGACCTGTCGTCGCTTCAAATGAAGCTCGTCGCGCCCGAGCAAGCGAGCGACGAAGGCAATCGGTGCTAGAAGCCCGAAATAAATGATACCCAGAACCAGCGGGCTCACTATCCGTCCTAGCAACTCGCCGAAGTAGAACCAGAGTAGGTTGAGCGGCGCGAGAATTCGCGGAACGGCCAATGCTATGCCGCCGAATGCGACACTGATCGCAAAGAGCGACACGTAAGCCGCAGCGGGGCGTCCCATGATGGCCGCGTATGCGCCCGACGCCAGAAATACGGCGCAGAATGTGACGCCGAAGCGTCGATTGGACGGCAATTTGGCCGGAACTCTCATGCTATGCCCCCTGCTACAGGTTCGGCGATGACGTCTCCGCAGCGCAGCGCGCTTGCGGATAGCCCTGCATGCGTCGTGCCAAAGGATAAAATCGCGTCAGAACAATACGATCACCCTGGCCGCACGCTCTGTCTCATGTCCAACATGTCGAAGATCCGACAATGAGTGCAGACGTAAAGTAAGCGGCAAAGAGACCCCGTCTGGCGGAGTGGGGAGCGATCGGCTATCGGCTGCGGAGTCTGTGAGCCGATGTGAGCTTCTATGTCTGTACCTAGTTCTGAAACTAGAACCGTCCATATGATCGAAGCGGTCGCCGAGCGTCTTGAGGGGCTCCGCGACAACTTCGCCGACGCTGGTCGGATGAGTTCAAGGCACAAGTGGTGGCAGAGGCGCTGGAGCCCGGCGCGAGTGTATCGGGGATCGCCCATCGGATCGGCATTCACCCGTCGCAGCTCTTCGCCTGGCGTCGCGATGCTCGGGCCGAACGAACTTACCCCTCGCAATCTTCGCGTCGCAAAGCCGCGATGGCGTGCATGTCACTGATCGAGATTGCCATTGGCGAGGTGGTCGTGCGCGCGAAGGAGACGTTCCGACGGAAGCGCTTCTGGCCCAGATCGCGGTCGCCAAATATGCCGACGGCCTGCCGTTCCACCGGCAGCAGGCTATCTACGCCCCGCGACAAGGCCGAGCTCGACCGTCAGCTGATGGCGCAATGGATGGGCAAGCTCGGCTTCGAGCTCGAGATCGTGGCCGACTACGTCTTCAGCGAGGTCAAGAAGGCCGAACGGGTCTTTGCCGACGAAACCACCTTGCCGACGCTCGCTCCGGGCTCCGGATCGACAAAGACGGCCTACTTATGGGCCTATGCCAGGGATGACCGAACGTTTGGCTGTAACGGTCCCCCGATCGTGGCTTATCGTTTTGAAGACAGCCACTCCGGCGAATGCGCGGTCCAGCATCTCAATGGTTATCGTGGCATCCTCCAAGTGGATGGCTATGCCGCCTATAACTAGCTCGCGCGAGATCCCGGCAATGATGGCATCACATTGGCTGGCTGTTGGTCACACAGCAGGCGCAAGTTCTACGAGCTGCGTGTTGCAGGGAGCTCGGAAGTGGCAACGGCGACGGTCGAGCGGATGGCAAGGCTCTGGCAGGTCGATAAATCCGTGCGCGGTCAAAGCCCCGACACCCGCGTTGCCGCGCGCCAGCAAGCCTCCGCGGCGATCGTCGCAGATCTCTTCGATTTCTGGCAGCAGACCTTGCGGCGGGTCTCCGACAAATCAAAACTGGCTGAGGCGATCCGTTATGCCGTCTCGCGCCGTACCATCTTCGAACGCTTCCTGACCCATGGCCGCATCGAGCTCGACTCCAATATCGTCGAAGGTGCCATCAGGCCACAAACAATCACGAGAAAGAATAGCCTCTTCGCTGGCAGCGACGGCGGCGGACGAACCTGGGCGACCATCGCAACGCTGCTGCAGACGGCGAAAATGAGCAACGTCGATCCGTTGGCTTGGCTTGCTCTCGCGCTTCAGCGTATCGCCAACGGCTGGCCGAGCAGCGAAATCGACGCGCTTATGCCATGGAACCACGCCGCCTGACCGCCTCAGCTTGCCGCTTACGGAACACCTTCACACCAGAGGGGTTCATGCCGAACGGACCGCCCGGATCACCCGCTGCAAATGCGCCTCGTCGACATCCACGCCGGCGCGCACGACCACCTCGCCAATGGCAATCTCGATCAGTGACATGCACGCCATCGCGGCTTCGCGACGCGAAGATTGCGAGGGGTAAGTTCGTTCGGCCCGAGCATCGCGACGCCAGGCGAAGAGCTGCGACGGGTGAATGCCGATCCGATGGGCGATCCCCGATACACTCGCGCCGGGCTCCAGCGCCTCTGCCACCACTTGTGCCTTGAACTCATCCGACCAGCGTCGGCGAAGTTGTCGCGGAGCCCCTCAAGACGCTCGGCGACCGCTTCGATCATATGGACGGTTCTAGTTTCAGAACTAGGTACAGACATAGAAGCTCACATCGGCTCACAGACTCCGCAGCCGACAGCCGATCGCTCCCCACTCCGCCAGACGGGGTCTCTTTGCCGCTTACACCTGACGAACGGGAATGCCGAAGTGGCCGCCGCACGCGTCGCGACGTATTTTGCTCGAACCGACCGGACGCCCCTTTCCGATTGCAGCTTCTACCACTACCGAGATCTCGTGTGAGCAAGTAACGCTGCACACAGCGGTTCCCCTTATTGCGCGGATAGGGACCAATTGTCTTGCACAGAGGCGGTTTTCTGAGCAAGCGCTAAAATCCTGCGCTTTGATTCCTGCTGCCGGAAGCTGAGCCGGTCGCCCGAATGCGGCAAGCACTGCGCTGCAGACACCACTCGTGCTCGAGACGGAAGAACTCGCGATTGCGCTACGCGGCGACCTCGCTGCGATCCTGCGGTTTGCGGAAGGCAAGAGGAACCCCGGCTTCCTTTCGGAGGCCGGGACTCTATTTGCTATCTCAAGCATCGGTGGTTGCGGGGAGGCGCAATACCCGATGCTTGCGAGATATCGTCCCAAACGCAAAAGGCTACCCTTCCGGGTCGCCTGGCAACTGGGGTTTGATTGAGCAGGAAATACCGAGGCTGGTTGCATGACCGTAAACTGACCAGCCATTGGCCTCTTATTCTCGGTTCGTGTCGCTAAGCACGGTCGTAATATGCGCAGGCGCATAAGGACGGCGAAGATTGCCTTATAGGCGGTGAAATTATGCGGGATGATGCGTTGCCGCGCATTTCGACGTGGCTTGAAGCAGCAGTCCCGGGAGATCGCCTCGGGAGCCTGTTCCAACGTCGTCCGGCACGGCGACCTAAGTTAGGGGGCGGAGCCTAAGCCTCAGAGCCGTCTAATCAACTTAGCGTTGTGACTCAGGCCGAGATTGTACCCGCGCGCTGCGGCAGCCACAGTCACTCCGGCGCGTCTGTCTTGAACAAATATCCGTACTCTGTGCACGACGATCTGTTGAAGCTGACGGGGTCGGCAAATTGTCAGGAAAGATGACGCCGCAACCGGCTGTTCTGGATCGGTGCTGATGCTTAGGAGCGAGGCGTCATCCAAGATGGAATTGGGTCAAGTGGCGTCCGATAAACTTCGGCATTCTCGTTGCTGGTCACCCGCACCGCACAGCCTTTGAACTTCAACTCCGGATGTACGATAGAAAGCTCGGTCGCCAGCTGCTGCGCCCGATCGGCCGCCAGCTCAATATTTTCAAGGATCAGCCCGCCCTGATTCTTGTACTCCTCGCCAATGACGAGGTCAAAAGAGTAATACGGCATTTCGAAAGTCTCCGACGGCTGGAGCAGTCCTTCGAGCGTATCTCACTGTTGGAGGGCGCCCTCGACCAGAGTTGTTTCGGAGCCGCGCCCAATATGTCGAGATCCCTCTGGTTGTTGAGCGCCGACTATCCCGGTCTGCTACCGCAGTCTATCGAGTCGCTCAGCCGAATTTCTTTAACATCCGAGCCTGCATCGAAGTAAACCTGCTTGAAGGTCCGCGACGGAAAGCTTTTGATGCGACCAATGGCTAGCCAAAACCTCCAATCATCATGAGGCAGGCGAAACCGCAACGCCGGAAAACTGCTGATAAGGCGAAAGATCGTGTTCAGTGAGAGCCAGGGCATGTTCAGGTTGCTAGGCGGTCTTTTGCCGCATGGCTAGCTTTTTCCATCATACCGGGGGCCAGGAGCTGCGTTCGTCGATTCGGAAGCTACATCGCACTCGCGTCTTAAGCTCAATGTGACCAAGCTCTGTGCCTTGTGGTGGGCTGCGTGCGCCTCGAGATGCGCCTCTTGGGGGTGCCTTGCCGCGTGAGCAACAAGTGGAGTTGCTCCGTATGCTCGCTCCTCATTGAGGGCTCGAGACCGAACGCAGCGCTTGAGGTTACTAAAACCACAAGCGCGTCCTCGCGCGTAAAGGCTGGTAACTGCTGATCGCTCCAGAGCTTGATCAGGACGCTCACACAATTGATTGCCATAGCGAGCCGCGATGGTAAGATCGCGCATGTTTTCATCGCATTTGGCGACTGATGAGCTATTTTGCTGCAGGATCGCTCCATTGTGCGCCGGAAGAAGACGGGAGGCCAGCTATGCAACAATATGACCGAATAGATGCCCGTATCCTTGAGGTCATACAAAAGAATAACCGACTAACGTCGGAGGCGCTAGGCGAGGTGGTGGGACTTTCCGCGACCGGCTGTCAACGACGACTGAAGAGGCTTCGTTCGGAAGGAATCATCGAGGCTGATGTCTCGATCGTTTCGCCACGGGCTGTAGGAAGGCCAATCCAAATGCTAGTGCTTGTGATCATGGAGCGCGAGCGTTCAGATATAGTCGACAGGTTCAAAAAGGCCATCAAGTCGTCGGCGGAGGTCGTCAATGGATTTTACGTGACTGGCGAGGCCGACTTTGTCCTATACGTCACAGCACAAAGCATGGAGGACTACGAGGAGTTCACCCGAGTCTTCTTCTATGAAAATCCGGACATCAAGGGATTCAAGACAATGGTTATCATGGACCGGGTAAAAGCGGGCTTTGCGATTCCCATTGAGGCGCCATCCGAAGCTTAAGTCGCCGCCCGCCTATGTCGGCGATCGCGACGCAAGTCTCGCAATGGGTCTCGATCCGTAGGATCGACGGCGCGCCCCCCTCGCACTTGCTGGCCGGATCTAGGGAGCGCCATCTTCCATTAATTGAAGGGGCGGTCTTTGGAGTTGCCGATGCCCTAAGCCGCCGCAGCAGCATCAGTCAAAGGACGACGAAGCGGGCCTCGACGCTCTTGCGCGGCTTTGCATTGGGGTACGCACGACGATTATCAAATGCGGCATGAATGACCTGGGGATAGTTGTCCTCACAGTCATAACCTTTGAACAGAATGAACTCGTCTGAGGTCATTTCCGGGAAGTAGTACCAGCGCTGGCGATCGCTGAAATATGCATGCCATGCCTTATGCATGATGCCGAATTTGCTGTAGTTGATTTGAAGGAGATCATCGTCGAGCATGGAGCTGCCATCGCAAACTGCTAGCGGGAAGGCCTGTGGGGCGCCGACAGAATATGCCACGCCTGGATGATCATCAAACGAGAGTACGAGCGAATGGTGTTGCCCTGAATCTGGTCCTCACGTGCGGCCATCATAGGGCCAGCGATTCGCGAGTAATCAACGTCTGCCCATCCAGCCGCCATGTTCTTTACGAGTGGGCGGAGCCCCTCTTGCGGTGGCAGGGCCTGGCCGGACGTACGAATAATGATGGCGTCCCGTTGGGCACCACCCATGATGGCCGAAATAGTCCATAATGAAGGAAACCATTTCTTCCAGATATACTTATCGCGCAGAGAGTCGGGATCGAACTCGTTCGCCCAGGAGGTCTTGCGCTGAACTAGAGTAAAGCCCTCCCGATGGTGATACCAAGCCTGCCTTGGATTTCGAGCCAGCCGGGCGGTGCCATCGGGAGTGAGCGATGGCTGCCAAGCATTGTACGGTTCTCGACGAAAAGCTGTACCTGAAGGGCCCTACGAGTGTGTCAATGATAGATGAAGGCACGGGCGAACAGGTTCGGCCAGAGCAGCCCGAGGCCGGCTGCCGTCAATGCGAGCATTCTACCTGACACGGGGTCTAGATTGCGCATTATCGTTTTCGGTCGCAATTTGGAAAAAAGAGTGGCAGTCGCTGATCTTCAACCCTGACGATACAGCCCTGACGATACAGCCCTGACAAAACAGTCCCGACACTACTACGCCCATCCGGCGCACCAATCCTGCCGTTGCCGCTAAATCGCGCATTGTTTCGGCGAAATCGCTGGACAGTTCGCCGTCTTGCGGCAAAAGGCAGGATTACAGTGTAAGATCACTGCGGCTGAGGAGTCGACGCTTTGGACCGGCTGAAGAGTTTCAGGTGCGCCACAACGTTGCTTGCCAACGTTAGCGTGCGCAGGCGCTCTGACCCATTTCCGCGACAGAGCTTTCACTAATGCAAGGACCTCTGCCTCTTCTTCTCGCGTTTGTGACCATTTTGATGGCACGTGGTCAGCACCACGATGGCATCGTGCCGCTCCCGACCGCGTCCATACCACCGGTCAACGTGCCCTAGACTTAACGAGCTGTCGGCGTAGCGGCCGCGACAATCAATCGGCACGTCGATAGGGGTGTTTAGCCAGGTGAATACGACGCCACGGAGAGAGTATTGGTTTAGCTAATCCGCGAAAGGAGGATCGTTGATGTCGTCGTGGACAAAGTGGCGCTCCTGGCTGGGCATTTCTCCTGACAGGTCGGCCTCGAGTAAAGAGACCCCGCGCAACACTTACCTTGGAAGCTGGTGGTTGATGCCTGCCGATCCGCCCGGGGTATGTGTCTCCGAGCTCTTATTCAACAGACCCTCGGAAGAGACGACAGATAGTCGCTCTGAAGACATAGGCTGAGAACGCGCTCGCGCGACGGCTGCCCACGGCGATCGGCCGAGAAGTAAGAGATTGCCGGAGTCGATCGTGAGCAAGTTCCCCCGATCTCGATCGGGGGACGTTCGAAGGTGCGAGCCTTCTGACGGCGGCAAGTTCGCGTAGATGCTGTTGGGTATAGTAGATCTCCCTGGGGAAGCCCACAGCGGCCATCCCACAGGGCGTCGGCGCGCTTACGAGTCGCTCATGGGAACGGGTCTTTTTGCTCGATGGCTCGTAATTTTCTAATCATGTAGCATCTTGTGGATTTCGCATCTCGTGTACGCGATCTCAGCAACGATTGCCCAGGTGTCCGCTTTCGTTTTGGGCACGTCTGTGGGCAGCGGATGATGTGACAATCGGCACAATCGCTCAACAGGTCGTCGAGCTCCGCCTCGACCGGGTGCCCAAATCCAAACGTGAGCCCTCAGCCCCTCGTTCGTTTCGACCTGTATGTGCTCTGCGGGTCTGGAGTCGCCGTTGAACCGCGTCACGCGGCCAGTAGATCTCGTATAGCCAAATTAAGTGTGATGAAGACGCCCATGCCGCGATGAGGCGCTTGCCTTTCCATAACGCTTGAATGCCATGCACTGGGTGGATCACGTACGCTGCGTACACTATTCATAAGAGGGCCGCTCCGAGGGAGCGGCCCTGCGAGTCAAGGAGGAAACGTCCCATCAATCTGGGCGTTCGCACGTCTATATCGGAGACTGGCACACACATCCGGGGCTAGATCGGAGGACCTCAGTGGCACCGATCGGCGCTCTGTTCGGCGCGTAATCAAGTCACGCCATGCCCGCGCTCGCCGCCCCTTGATGGTGGGTTCTGTTCGGAAATCCCGAGCGCCGGACTCCTTCGGTTTCGGTTGCGATGCTCAAACCGACGTGGGTTTGGCGGCAGCAGCTCTCAATCGAGGCAGCGAAGCTGGAGCTTTTCTCAGCATAGCCCGTCGCGCCGGACCGGACTGGCTTATGTTGGACTCGACTCTTGGCCGAATCTAATTGCCAGCCTTTCCACTGTCAAAGGCCATGCGGAATTGCCCCTTTGCGTCATGAAGAACTGCCCTCATCCTTGGGTTCAAATGTCGGTTGAAGGTTGGCTCCGCCGCGCTGACGGGACGGAGGAGGCGGAGCCCACCGGAGGGCCGTCAGCGGCGGCCGGCTTGATGCGACCGCTCTTCGCTTGGCGGAGCCGGTAGCTGTCGCCGCGGATGGTCAGCACGTGGCTGTGGTGCAGGAGCCGGTCGAGGATCGCGGTGGCGACCACCGGATCGGAAGACACGGCTCATAGCCGTATGGCGCGCAAAAATATGAGGTCGCGCGCTGCAATCCTGCAGGCTAACCGGAAATGATACCGACGCGAAGTATAGTTGAATCCAAATAGAGGTCAGCCGGCTCGTCGGCATCGCCGGCTTTGCTGCGAGTAGCAGCATGATATCGTTCGTGCTGACCAACTGTGGCACGCGCGAAACATTCGCGATCCCTTCCAGGACGAGGAGCATCTCAAGGCAATATCGGCGCTGCGCTCCGTGCTTAGGACCGTTAAAACGTGAGGTTCTTTGGTAGTGTCAGCGATGCGGTCGCGCAGGACGACCAGCGGAGCACTGGCGCACTCAGCATCAAGAAATGTTTCGAGGATCGAGTGATCGAAAGTGACAGAGCGGGGAGCGTCGATCCCCTCGTCGATCTCACCGCTCCGACCGTCCAGCCCACATTTTCTTAAGACACGGTGCAGCGGTTCGTCCACGAGGCGGTATCTCTGACCAAGGCGCCTCGGGATGCGCTTTTTCAGCGCGCGACTGCACCACAACGCAAAAAACCTGCGCTGTAATGCTGTAGTCTGATTGTTGTTGAGCGCTCAGCGCACCTCAGCGAAGAAGCGAATAACATCGAGTGTGTGATTGTCGAGCTCCGTAGGTTCGCCGGTCGCGAGAAGGCGGGGATAGTCAGTATTCTGCACGCGAAATTGCAGGGTTCGCCTAAGGCGTTTGTTGCTTATAATGTTTCACGGCTGGACGAGTGCCTCTATCATTAAATCGATCCGCATGGCCGGGCTTGACTGGCCGGATGCTTGCCTAGAAGCGGTTCGCCAGCCGCTTCCTTCCGACGAACGGCTGCTCTGTCAAGGGAGGCACGGCAGCGCCTGACATGACCGACGTACAAAAGCTCGAGACGCTTGGCGGCGATGGCATCACAGCGCCGCTTCGCCATGCTACTTTTCGCCGCGTCTGGCTCGCGGGTCTTCTCTCAAATATGGGCGCTCTTATTCGCAGCGTTGGCGCCGCCTGGGCGATGACGCAGATGACGTCGTCGGCCGACATGGTCGCATTGGTTCAGACTGCGCTTACGCTTCCGGTTATGTTTATGGCAATGCCTGCGGGCGCGATCGCCGACATGCACGATCGCCGAATCGTATCCCTTATTTCTCTGGGAATCGCATTCGCCGGTGCCGCTGCGCTGACCACACTTGCTTGGCTCGACATGGTTACGCCGATGCTGTTGCTGGCCTTATGCTTTGTGGTCGGGAGCGGCGTGGCCCTCATGGATCCAACGTGGCAATCGTCGATAAGTGAGCAGGTGCCACCCGACGCGCTGCCTGCTGCCGTTGCACTGAACGGTATGAGTTACAATATCGCGCGCAGCGTCGGACCTGCACTAGGCGGCATCGTCGTTGCGACCGCCGGCGCTGTAGCGTCATTTGCACTGAACGCGCTGCTATATCTTCCGCTCATGGGGGCACTATTTGCATGGAACCGCGTGGCGCAGCCTTCGCGGCTGCCTCGCGAGAAGTTCAACCGCGCCATTATTTCTGGGGTGCGATACATCGCCAATTCCCCCGCCATCAAGATCGTTCTGGTCCGCTCCATGGTGATCGGGCTAATCGGCAGCTCGATAATCGCGTTGATGCCTATTGTTGCGCGAGATCTCCTGCATGGCGCCGCGCAGACCTATGGTCTTCTGCTGAGCGCTTTCGGCGTCGGCGCGGTAATTGGTGCAATCTACATTCCGGAAATGCGCAAGCGGCTAACCGGTGAAGCGGCCGTCCGGGCCTGCTCGCTCTCGATGGGCGGCGCCCTCGTCGCGGCGGCGCTGAGCCAGGACTCGATCTTGACCTCGGTCGCACTGGTCCTGGCGGGGGCCGTGTGGACGATGGCTTGGGTTCTTTTCAACGTCGGTGTGCAGCTATCGGCGCCACGCTGGGTTGCCGGTCGCTCCCTGGCAGCCTATCAGGCGGCCGGATCAGGAGGGGTTGCCATTGGTAGCTGGGGCTGGGGCAGCCTGGCTGATGTCGCCGGTGTGGAAGCGGCGCTTCTGGTGTCCGCCGTCTTAATGCTGCTCTCGCCTTTGCTAGGGCTTTGGCTACCCATGCCGCGCGTTGGTGCGCGGGGTGAAGAGCCGGAACTGCTCGAGGATCCCGACGTGAAATTGCCGCTGACCGGGAGGAGCGGCCCTCTGGTAGTCGAGATCGAATATCGAGTCGCGCAGGAGAATGCGAGGGCGTTTCACAATGCCATGCAGGCCGTCCAGCTGTTCCGACAGCGTAATGGCGCATACGGATGGTCGATCGCGCGCGACATTGCCGATCCGGACTCCTGGACGGAGCGCTTTCACTGCCCCACCTGGTTCGACTACCTGCGCCAGCGTAACCGCGCGACGAGAGCGGAGCGCGCGCTGGAGCGTGAGGCAGCAGCTTTTCACGTCGGTCCCGATCCTGTGCGGGTTCGTCGTATGCTGGAGCGACCGTTCGGATCCGTGCGCTGGAAGGAAGAGATCCCGGATCGCTCGGACAACGATGTCTTGCTGCATGAGAGCAGTCCCGGCAGGAGCCGGTAGCGGCAGCCTTACTGAAAAGCCACCAAATGCGAGACTATCGTTCGACAGGTGTAGTCATTGTCAGAGCGCGCGAAGGCGCGGCCAGCGCCCCACGATCTCTTCTGAGCAATTCGCCTTGGTTTCCCCAACACGCGCTTTGTCGCAGTTCTTACGCGTCCTCAGACCAAGAGCGACAACTTCGTGCGTGGAACCCACGAGATGCTAGGAGCCGAGTAACGTGGGACGTTCAACTGTCAGCGTGGAATGGCGGGGTTGTCCAGCGGTTCTCCGGGTGCGGCAGACTTAGAATGAAATCGGGTGCTGCATTCCTTCTTCTTGTTATCTTCATTGTACCTGCGACCGCTCAGAAGGCGCTCAGAGTCCTACTTTTCAAAGCAGCTCGCAAAATCAGGTTGAGTTCACAAACATGCGAGCGGTAGCATGATGGCAAAATAGCAGGTACCGCTTTGAGAAATGGGTGCCCGTGCATCTCCAGACGGGCTTGATCAAGGGCGGCCGCCCTCCGGGAGGATTCGACTTGTGCTCAGCTAGACACTCGACACTGCTGCCACGAGGTTTCGAACTTCCAGATCGAGTGCGCGAGAGCGGGGTCAATAGGCGACGGAATGGTCACGGAGATCACGGTCAACTCGGAACTCGTTCGAAGCTACTGTGGATCAAAGCTACGCTGAAAGGACCCCCATGAAGACTATTCGCCTGGGCTGTGGAGCCGGCTTTTCGGGGGACCGAATCGAGCCGGCCATCGAGCTCGCAGAGCATGGCAAGCTGGACTATTTGATCTTCGAGTGCCTCGCAGAGCGAACAATAGCGCTGGCTCAGCAGGCACGTCTGAAGGATGCGTCGGCGGGTTACGATCCGCTGCTGCAGGCACGCTTCAAAGCGGTGTTGCCCGCTGCGGTCAGGCAGGGCACAAAGATCATAACCAACATGGGAGCCGCCAATCCTGCAAGCGCAGCGCGTAAAGTTGTGGCGCTTGCGAAGGACTTAGGTCTAGCCGAGCTCAAGATCGCTGCCGTTGAGGGAGATGATGTCCTTAAACGCATCATAGGCAGGCAGTTTCCGTTGGTCGATGGTCAAGGCCATCTTTCTGATATCGCCGATCGCGTCGTATCGGCCAATGCATATGTTGGGGCGGCGCCGATCGTAGAGGCGCTGGCGAAGGGCGCGAACGTCGTGATCACCGGCCGGACCAGCGATACGTCTCTTTTTGTGGGTCCGTTGCTGCACGAATTCGGCTGGAGCATGGATGATTGGGATCGCCTTGGACAGGCCACTTTGATAGGACACCTACTCGAGTGCGCCGGACAAGTGACCGGGGGCTATTTTGCCGATCCTGGATATAAGGACGTACGCAACCTTGCACGCATAGGTTTTCCTCTTGCGGAAGTCAGCAAGGACGGCTCCGCGATCATCACGAAGGTCGAGGGCAGTGGTGGCGAGATCAGTCTGAGGACGTGCAAGGAGCAGTTGCTTTATGAAGTGCACGATCCCTCGCGCTATTTCCAACCTGATGTTGTCGCAGACTTCAGCAAGGTGAAGTTGGAGGAAGTTGGCCGTGATCGCGTTGCCGTCACCGGTGGTAAGGGGCATCCGAAAACAGATACCCTGAAAGTGACAGTGGGGTACCGGGACGGCTTCATTGGTGAGGGCCAGATCTCCTATGCTGGACCGGGCGCAAGGGCGCGCGCAGAGCTCGCGCTGGAGATCGTCGAAGAGCGCTTGAAGATTGTCGGGGTGCACGTCGACGAGCTTCGATTGGAGATGATTGGTGTCAATGCCGTTCATCGAGGCGCTTTCCGTGGCGAGCCTCTTATCGAGCCGCCTGACGTGCGCATCAGAGTGGCGGGACGGACGCAGTCCATTGAAGAGGCGATCCTTATCGGAAACGAAGTGGACTCGCTGTGGCTTAATGGACCAGCCGGAGGTGGCGGTGCGACCAAATCCGCAAATGAGGTTATTGCAGCCGCGTCGATCCTTGTGCCGCGTAACCTGGTGCAGCCAAGCATCACTTATGAGGTTGTGTAAAATGAAGTTGCGGGAACTCGCCCATGCCAGAGCAGGCGACAAGGGCAACATATCCAACATCTCGGTTATCGCTTTTGAAGCGGGTGACTACGCCTTTCTTCTCGAACACGTCACCGCGGAAAGGGTGAAACTCCATTTTTCCGACATCGTAGCCGGCAAAGCTGAGCGCTATGAATTGCCCGCGCTCGGAGCAGTGAATTTCGTGCTGCACGATGCACTCGGCGGGGGAGTTACACGTTCACTGTCTCTCGACGCGCACGGAAAGTCGCTATCATCATCCTTGCTGGAACTCGAACTGCCAGAGCACCATCGTCCCCCGAATCGATAGGGTTTCGATGCAGGTGACCGGACAGCCAGCGCCCCCTCTTTCGGACCTTCGTCGTTCTGCATATGTACGACGTTGCGCGGGGTACCGCGGGTTCTCATCATGAGGGGCTTGGCCCGCAGTATTTCTGCACAACATATGTGTACTCGCAGTACATCTTCATACAATGGGCCATTCTCAGGGGAAACGAATGCAAAACACGGGATAAGGCTTTAATTGCAGATCTGCGTTTGGGACTTCACAGCGGCGGTGCCGCACCAGAGAGGGGCAATCGAATTGAACCGAGAATTGCATTTCGCGAAGATTGAATTCGCCGCTCGCCTGGATGCGGTGAAACGGGAAATGGGCAAGAGGGGTATCGATGTCTTGCTCATCTCTGAACCGCCTAACATGAACTATCTGACGGGCTACGATGCGTATTCCTACTACGTCCCGCAGTTCGTCATCGTGTCTTTGAAGAGAGAGCAGCCCATTTGGATCGGCCGTTTCATGGACCGCGTTTCTGCGGTTATGACGACTTACCTCGATGAGGATAATATTCGGGCTTATGAGGACAAGTACGTCCATTCCGCGAGCTTCTCCGCGTACGACGTTATCGCTGAGACAGTCAAGGAAGTTGGCGGTGAGAAAGGGCGTATCGGCGCGGAAATGGGCGGATACTACTATTCCGCGCGCGCACACGCCGATTTTGCGCGTGCGCTCCCCTCCGCGCAATTCATCGATGCGGATCTGCTCGTCAACTGGATCCGCGCTGTAAAGAGCCCGGCCGAAATCGCGCTCATGCGTCAAGCGGGAAAGATCGCCGACGCCATGATGGCCAAGGCGATTGACGCGGTTGCGCCAGGCGTTCGCGAATGCGACATCGCGGCTGCTGTCTATTATCAGATGGCGGCTGGTACGCCTGAATTCGGCGGATCCTACGGCTGCGCCCCGCCGATGCTTTGCGTGGCCGAGCGGGCCATTGCGCCGCATGCTGCGTGGACGGACAAGCCACTTCCGGAGTCAACAACGCTCAATCTTGAGCTGTTCGGAAACCGGTTGCGCTATCAGGTTAACCTCAGCCGCTCGATCTCGGTCGGCAAACCGAAGCCCGGGTTCCAGAACCTATCCGAAATCGCTGTCGAAGCGATGAACGCTGCCCTCGATTATGTTGAGCCTGGCCGGAAATGCTCAGACGTGGCCGAGGTATTCCGCCGATCGCTAGCTCGGCATGGTCTCGAAAAGGAAGCGAGACTCGGCTATTCGATCGGTTTGGGCTATCCGCCAGGCGCAGTGGAGCGCACCGCCAGTCTGCGGAAGGGCGATGACACAATTCTCCGCCCTGGCATGTGCTTTCATATGATGCCAGGACTTTGGCTGGATGACGTTGGCATCGCAATTACTCAGTCGTTTACGGTGACCGACAAGGGCCACGAGCCGTTGTCATCGACGCCGCGCAAGCTGTTCGTCAAATAGGCTGAAGCTCGGCAGAATGCCGGCCGTAGATTGTGCTACGGCCGGTTTCAGTTGGGTGACCGCCCACTGTTCGGGCGACGACGTCAAGACGTCCTGAAGAGCTATTGTGTCCGCCATGTTAGCCAACCTTGCTCAAGGTGGTCTGCGTTGATCTTCCCGTCTGCGCGCTTGGCCACGAGCCAGATCCAGTCATCAATGATGGCCTTCGAAGCGTTTTCCGGATTCACGGCGAGAAGCTGAGTCAAGTCGACCGGGAGGTGTTTCAGCTGGCTTACATTTGGGCCAGGAAAGTCCGTGGCTCGTGAAGGACGAAGATCAGGGCGGAGCCCGGGGAAATTCTACGTGTGTAGCCGTCGCCCTTGAAGCCCGCGAGATGACCGAACGGCTCGGCGGCCGGGTGCTTAGACATACGCGATGCCTAAAGCATCGACGCGATGCAGGACCTCGTCGGCGGCATCGCCCCAGAGCTGATCTTGGCGCGCCCTCACCGGAATCGAGCACGACCGGCCTCCCCTCGATGATGCGGGCTTGTGGGCGAGAACCACGCCGCCCCGTCTCAGTCATCATTTACAGCCAAGGCAGCGATACGTGCGATTCAACCGTAGAGTCAAAGATAACCCCCTCAGGAAAATGCTGAGCCTCACCTATCCGAAGCGCCGGGAGAACAGGGCCAAAAGCTTTCCATAATGCATCATAACCGACGGAATGTCAGAAGACGCCTCTGACCTCACGTGGGCAAGTCCCAATCAGAGCAAGCTGGAGCTCTAGGCCCGACGAGTGCTGCTATGCGGCATAGCGATTGAATCTCTTCTCCAGCAGTTTAATTCCTGCCGCAGAAGTCAGGCTTGCAGCCAGATATCCGAGCGCAACGATCGTGATCGGCTCGAGGTAGCGATAATTGTAGTCCGCCTCAGCCATAGCAGAACCCATGAATTCAAGAACTGTGATGGCCGAAAGAAGCGCGCTTTCCTTGAACATGGCGATCAGATAATTGCCGAGCGGAGCAATCATCGGAGGAATTGCTTGCGGGAGTATGACGTGTATCCACGCTTGTGCACGCGTGAGGTTGCATGCCTTTGCTGCTTCCCACTGGCCAACGGATACGTTGTCGACGCCGGCCCGGTAAACCTCGGAAATATAAGCCGCATTGTGCATGGCAAGGCCGATGATCCCCGCTGTCAACGGTGAGAGCAGGACTCCAAGATCAGGCAGCACGTAGAACAAAAAGTACAGCTGAACCAGCAGTGGTGTGCGTCTGATGCCTTCCGAAAGAAGCTGCACGCTGTTTCCCACCGACTTGACGGAAGACGTCCTGGCCAAGGTAAAGATCAACCCTAGCGCGAGAGCGGCGGCATAGGAGACGAGCGTGACGAGAATCGTCACTCTAAACCCGTGGACGAGGTTGGGTGCGATTTCAGCGACGAATTTCCAGCTCCAATTCATCTCTGCCTCATGCCCCCACTTTGATAATTCCGCGACCGAACGAGCGTTCTAGCCAACGGACCACGGCCATAATCAGCGAGGCGATGGCCAGATAGCTGATCAAGATCAGTATGAAGGGAAATGCGGTTTCTCCCGTGTGCGCTCGCACGGTCTGTGCTTGAAACGTAAGCTCAGGGACCGAAATTAACGAGGCAGCGGCCGTGCCTTTCATAATTTCTATCGCGATGTTGCCGAAGCTCGGCAACATAATCACAAAGGCTTGCGGCAAGATGATCCAGCGCATCGTTTGCCAACGTGTCAAATTCACCGCAATCGAGGCTTCTCGTTGATCTCGCCCGACGGCTAAAATGGCGGACCGGACGACTTCGGCCGCATAGGCACCGCCATTGAAGCCAAGGGCCAGGGTGCCAGCGACGATAGGGCTAAGTTTCAGACCAAGAAGAGGGAGAACATAGTAAGCGACGAACAATTGTACAAAAACGGATGTGCCGCGAAATACCTCAACGTAGATGCGAGAACAGGCGCGTACCAAGAACCGCTTGGATAGCAACGCGATACCGGAAGCAAACGAGACAAACAGTGCGAGCGCGCAGCTCAAGAGTGTGATCGAAATAGTCGATCCCGCTCCCTTCAGGATGAACCACCAGTACTCTGTCATCGCCTTGCCCCCATCATCTTTGCGATGCTCATACCCTCTGCCCGGCAGCGATGACCTTCTTCAAGAAGCTCTTGGTCCGATCGTGATGAGGGTTGTGAAAAATGGTCGCGGGAGGGGCATCCTCAATAATGTTGCCTTGCTCAAAGAAAAGCACGCGGTCGGCGAAGTCCTTAGCAAAGCTCATCTCGTGCGTGACTAGCAGCATTGTCATGTCAGTCTCGTTGCGAAGTGCCGAAATAACGGCGAGCACCTCCTCCACGAGCTCTGGGTCGAGGGCCGAGGTGATTTCGTCAAGAAGCAGAATCTTTGGTTGCAACGCTAATGCCCTGGCGATCGCCACGCGCTGTTTCTGTCCGCCGGACAGCCGCGCTGGATACTCATCAGCTTTGCTAGACAGCCCGACTTTCTCCAGCAGTTGCAAAGCGCGTTCCGACGCTTCTCTTTTCGAGAGTTGACGGGTCAGGACGGGCGCTAGCGCAATATTTTCCAGTGCGGTTTTGTGAGGGAAAAGATTGAAGTGTTGGAAAACCATGCCAATGTTGGCACGGATCTTCCGGACGTACCCCTCGGAGGCAGGGACTACTTTCCCACTTCGCTCCTCATAGATCATGGACTGCCCATCGATCAGGACATCGCCGCCGGTGATGCCCTCAAGCGTCATCAATATTCGAAGAATGGTCGTCTTACCGGAGCCGGACGGACCAATCAGTGCCAGGTGCTGACCGGGCGCGACGCGGAACGATAGCTGCTCGAGAACCTTGAGGGATCCAAAGCGTTTGTCGACGTTCCGAAATTCAATCATTGGCTTTAGCAAATGGCTTTCCCGACATGGCTTGCGGTGCAGACTTATCTGTGTGTTGGGCTTTGGCGTGGGTGGCATAAGGGACCCACGCCAATGCCGGGCCCCCTCATCTTCCGCAGATCGCTGCCGTTGACGGAGCGTTCTTGATGAGGGGCACTCTTGGCCCCATACCATAGCTGACCAGGATCTTGTCGAATTCCCCGCTCTCCCTCAGCTTCTTCAAGCCGCTATTATAAGCATCCCTTAGTGCGGTATCGTCCTTCCTGAAGGCGGCAGCCGCGCAGAAGACCTCGACATCTTTTAAGGGAACAACGATCTGGAGCGACGGATTGGCTGAGAGTTGTTTCATCTTCTCCAGCGAGTAATCGGCGAGCGCGATTGCGTCAATTCGCCCGTCAGCAAGCATCTTGATCGCGCTGGCTTGGTCAGGAAATACGACTGCATTCTCCCGCTTAACACCCCGAGCAAGTGCATCCTTCTCCTGCAACCCGCCGGCAATGACTCCGATTTTCACGCCAAGTTCGCCGGCTTTGGCGTAGCTGTCGAACTCTCCGGCCATCTCCGGCCGCACAAGAAGGCCGGTCGAACCGCAAGTCACGGGCTCGGAGAAAATGACCTGTTCGCAGCGCTCCGGACGGATAGCAAGCCCACCGGAAGAGACCATCTTGACGCGGCTGGCCTGCAGTGCCGGAATCATCGCTCCGTATTTCATCACTTCGCCCTTGAATTGGGTGAAGCCGGCCTCTTTGAGTATCGCGATATCGACGTCTGGGCCAGACCCGGTAAGTGTGCCGTCGGGCTTGAGCTCGGTAAATGGCGGCTCATTCGCTATAGCAATTGAGACCGGCTCGTTTGTGTTGAGCTGCTGCGCATAAGCGCTACTGAAGCTCGCGACCAGGAGGGCAGCTGCAATGGGAGCGTTGCGCAAGGATGTGAAACTTAGTGGGTGAGAAGAAGCGCGAATGTTGAACATGATGCCTGTTACTCCTTTTGGAAGTGCCGTTGGCGAGAATATCGCATCAATTGTCGAGTCCGAATCTGCTAGTCTGGTCTACGAAAGCGCCGAAGTCCCGCCGCCGAATTGCGTCATCCTAGGCGGCGCTGACAGAGGTCTCGCCCGGCCGGAAATCGGCGCATTCAAATGTGCCGAGTTCCTCCAGCAATCGTGGCCAGGTCGAAAGGCCTTCCGCAACAGAAGCGATGCGGAAGAACTCATTCGGGGCATGCACATCTTCGTCAGGCAGATTAAAGCCAAACATCAGCGTCTGCAGCCCCAGCATTTCCTGGAAAATAACAGTGATCGGCACGGTCGCACCAAGGCGAACCAACACCGGCACCTGTCCCGTCGCCTCTTGCAGCACTTTGCTGGCAGCCATCACCAAAGGATGCGACTCCGGCAAGCTGAAGGCTGGTGCGCCCGTATCGTTGTCATGGACGGTAAGCGCGACATCGGGAGGACAGATCGCGGTCAAATGCGCCTTGATTGCATTAAGCGCTCGATGGGTATCTTGGCCTGGCACGGTTCTCAACGAAAGCTTCGCATGCGCGCTGTCCGGGATGATCGTCTTGCTGCCGACGCCTGTGTAGCCGCTCCATACACCATTTACATCCAAGGCGGGGCGCAGCGTTAGTTGCTCACGGACCGAGAAGCCCGGCTCTCCACAGGCTGCAGCACCCACCTCCTCCACGAACTCGACGCCATCGAAGGGAAATCTTGCTGTCTGATCTCGAGCCTCGCGCGTGAGGCCTGGCACGCTGTCCATCAACGCCGGAATGGCAATCGCCCCGGAGTCATCATGGAGAGAGGCGATAATCCTGGCGATTTCATGGGCCGCGTTTCGCACAGCGCCCCCGTATCGACCGGAGTGGAGGTCCTTGTCTGCCGTCCGAATTGAGAATTCGAGTTCAAGCAAACCGCGACAACCGACGTTGATCGTCGGGATTGTAGCGCTCGCGCGGCCGCCATCAGCTGAAATCATCGCGTCGGCTTGGAGGAGCGGTCGAAAGCGGCGCACAATTTCACGAAGGCTTTGGCTGCCACTCTCCTCCTCGCCCTCCAAAAAGACCTTGACGTTCACGGGGCAGCCGCCGCGCAGCCGCAGGAAAGCGGCGATTGTCTCAAGCGCGATCACCGTGGAGCCCTTAACGTCGGACGCGCCACGGGCGTATAGCTTGCCATCTCGGATGGTTGGCTCGAAAGCTGGCGCGTGCCAGGCCTCGAGCGGATCCGGCGGCATGACGTCATAATGTCCGTAGATCAGGATGGTGGGTTTGCCGGGTGCGCCATTCCATGCACCATAAACAGCAGGATGTCCGCCTCCATCCAACAGTTGAACGTTCGCGAGCCCCATGCGCTTAAGCCAATCGAGAAGAAATCGCTGGGCATCGCTCATCCCCGCGGCGAATGCAGGATCGGTACTTACACTGGGCATCCGTAGAAAGGTACAGAGGCCGTCCAATATGTCGTTCTGCCGCGCTAAGAGATCCTGGACTATATTGTCTACGTGCATGGGCATCTCCAACCTGTAACTTCTGGCATTGGCTTCCTGGAACAGCACTGTTCAAAGGTGTGCTCTCAGCTCGACGGCAACACTCTAGCTCCATCCGTATGTCCGAAGCCAAGCTCGGTCCGCGATACGGATCGTCTCGACGAAAAGGCCACGGCCATGCTTGGTGCCGCAGTCAATAGCCCAGATCCAGGTCGATCGCACGGGTTGGCACTGCGCCCTTAGAGAACTCGACCAGGCTCTGGATGCCCCACTGCAGGTGACGGTCCAAAACGTCATCCGCATTCGATGCCTGATCGATTGAACTGATGACGTTCGGGAGCTTGTGAACCTCGAGCCGAGGCATGTATCCGATCGGGAAAGCGCGGCCAAATTCATACCGCCACCACACATCGGCCGCGTATCCACGCAACCGACCGGATGTGAGTGCCTCATAAAGTGGCTTTTCCTGGATCAGGTTGCCGCGCGCAATATTAATCAGGAATGCGGACGGCTTCATCACATTCAATTCTGCTTTTCCAAAGGACTGGAATGTGTCCGGCGTGTTTGGCGTCGCAAGGACGACATAATCGGACTTGGCAAGGACGTCGCGCAGCTCGTCCATGCCGTACATCATATCGACGCCGGCGGCGGGACGGTCCTTGTTGCGACGCACGCCCAGCACGTGCATTCCAAAGCCTTTGGCGCATTTGGCGATGTGTCCGCCAATGTTACCGATGCCGACGACTGCGAGCGTTCGACCGTAGAGCATCGCCGAGCGATATTCATCCGCATAAACGGGGAACAAGCGGCGTCCCTCTTGAGCAGCGTGATGCTTAAACAAGGCCTGCTTTGCGAGGGCCAAGACAAACATGATGGCCTGCTCAGCGACCGCAATTGCATTGGCGCCGCGGGTGTTAGCGACCGTAACCCGGCGTTCCTTCAGGAGCCTTATATCGAGATCGTCACAACCAGCATGCAGCCAGCAAAGCAGCTTGAGCTTGTCCGCGATCTCGAGGAGTCCTTTCGGAATCGCCCAACCGATCATTGCGTCCGCATCTACGGCGTGTCCCTTTAGTTCCGCAAAAGTGCTTTCAAAGCGCGAGAAGTACTCCCCTTGAGGCGCAACGACCTCCGCTTCGGCAGGCAGGGCTGCCTTGAGCCGCGAAATTTCGGCGTCAGTGGCATACCACAAGCAAAGAATTTTCATTCTTCCCATCCTGCCCTGGCCGTGGAGGACCCGGCCGTCAAACCGGCGCGAAGACGCTAATCGCGACTGATCGTGGGTTTCAGGCCAAGTTTCGCCAAATATAGCCGTTTTTCTGCTTGCGTCCGCGGATACGCGCAGAAAACAGTCCGATTGGCCCACGACCTTGCCGTGGCGAGGCATGTGGGGTTAAGAAAAAGTAGCCCTACGGGAATAGCCCGCGAGTTTCCTTTGCTCCGCGAACGCGCTCGACACCTATGCCCATGGCTGCGGTGCGATTGAACAGGTTTTCGCCTTTGCTCCGCGCGAGGACCCGTTCGAAGGCGCGATCTAGAACTTGATACTCTCGGCGCATGACTTCCTCCTCCTCCCAGAACAATCGTTGGAGGTCCTGCACCCACTCGAAGTAGCTGACCACCGCGCCTCCCAAATTGCGAAGAATATCGGGAATAACGAAGATCTCTTCCTGGCGTCGTTCCAAGCTTCGGTCGGCTTCTGGCGTGGTCGGGCCGTTCGCGCCTTCGGCAAGGATGCGGCAGCTCAGGTTACCGGCAATTCGACGGTCGATGACGCGCTCCACCGCAGCTGGGACAAGCACGTCGCATGGTATTGAAAGGATCTCTGCTGGGTAGGCCGAGCTCATTGGAATAACTCTCAAGGCTATCGTGCAAACCAGCGTGCCGGATGAGCTGTGGTAGATCGAGACCGCCGGGCGGATAGAGCGCTCCCGTGTGATCGCTGATCGCGACGACTTCGACTCCCATGTTGTGCAGCTCGAGCGCGGCGATGGAACCGACATTGCCAAAGCCCTGTACAACTGCTGTCGCGCCATTGAAACGTATGTTTAGCTCGCCTGCGGTGCGCCGAACCAAATGCGCCACACCTCGACCTGTCGCTTCACGACGCCCCAATGTGCCGCCGGCACTGACAGGTTTCCTGTTACAATCTCTGTAACCGTCTAGCCCTGATTGTGAACCAGGCCACGATCTGTTCGTTCGTGCCCATGTCGGGCGCCATGACATCGGTATGCGGCCCTACAAATGGAATCATCTCTTGCAGGTTCGAGCTCGCGCTTGGACGAGGTCGATGGATCAACGCTAATTCCGCCCTTCGCCACCATAGCGTAGCCCCACCAGGGCACATTTCCAGCTCATCCAGATCGCGAGGGCAGCGACCTCACCGAGGTCGACACTCGGCGCGAACTTGGCTCCGCCTTTCGTCGGGCCAAGCGTGAGATGATGCGGTACCCGGTAGCCTTCGAAGACCGCGGTTGTCCCATCGTCACAGTGAATGGGACAGGATACGGCGACCGATCACTTGGGTAACGACAGGCGTAATCTTGCGTCATCGGGTTTCTCCCAAATAATCCGCGATGACCTCGAATTGCTTTGAGGCCATGTCAAACACCGGGCCATGGTATGCAGTCATGCGAGATCCTGAAGGTTGAGTTGAATTATAGGTGGTGATGCTCGGCGAAGGGTTCGCTGCCGATCAATGATTAGAGAGTCGATAACGCGATTTAAGAGGACAGACACAGCGAGATCGACAGCGCTTACGAGCAATCTGACGAGCGAAGCGAGACCCTCACGTGAGACCAGAATAGAACGGGAAGCGCTCCGCCGATTCGGCATCAAACGCGCATTGTTTGCGAAATCCCCTGTGAATTGCCGCAAATGAGCGACTTGCGATCTGTTCGGTCAAATGGGGATCGCAGAATTGGAGGCTCTAAGGAAAAATGACATCTCTGAGTCAATGTCGCTGTGACTACGGAACCGGGGACACGGAGACAATCTTGCATAGCCTTTGTGCGCCGTGGTCTATCGCCATCGGTTCAAAAGCAAGTAGTGAGTAAACGATAGACACCAAGCCGACGCGCAGACGCGGCCGAGTGGACCAGGTCTATCTGCTACTGCTTCCTAAGATGGCCTCCCCCGATATCAGAATGCGCGGCAGGCCGAGACGCTAGTAGCCCATTGTCGGGACGAACCCGATGCGTTTGTCGGTCCTGCGCGACGCTGCGAGGGCGTGCCGAAGCTCAGTATTCGTTGTTATTGTCTGCATGTTCAGGGCTTATCAGAATGGGATGGAGGGGCCCGGTTTGCGATCAGCGGCCGCATCCCGCTGTCGCGGAGATCGACGGAATCCACGTCGATGCGAACTCCGTCGATCTCGGCGGATTGATGAGGCGAGGCAGCGGTCCGCAGACGGTAGCGCTCCGGCACGACCCGATCGGATGAGACGTTACCAAGTCGCGCAACGACTTCGGTGTCACTTGCTCCTTCGAGCCCGGCCTGAATTGGCTTCTAATAGCTGGCCCGAGGAGACCAGCGAACCCCACGGGAAACACCGTCTTCCGATTCCGGTGTCCATACCGGACCACGATTCGCAGGCTCATCGAAGCCACCCCCTCGTCTCGTCGCTGAGCGCATCGAGCATGGAACAGACATCAGTCTCGTTGACGTTCAGCGTTAATGAGATGCGGAGGCGAGCTGTGCCTGGGGGCACCGTTGGTGGCCGGATGCCCCGGATATCAAAGCCGCGCACCTGCAGTGCAGAGGCTAGCTGCATCGTATGTGCGTTGTCGCCGACGATATATGGCACGATCTGTGACTTGGAGGGACATAGCAGGCCGCGCGTCTGCATTTCGCGGTGTGTGAATGCAACCAGTGTTTGCAGGCATTGCTGGCGCTCTGGCTCTTGCTGCAGGATCAACAGTGCCTCTCGGACCCCAACAGCAATCAGAGGGGGCAGGGCGGTCGCGAAGATGAATGGACGGCAGCGATTGATCATGAAGTCGCGTATTGCCATCGAGGTAGTCACCAGCGCCCCGGCAGCCCCCAAAGCCTTTCCGCAGCTATGAACGACTATCAAATTGTCGCGCCCCTCGTACGGCGCGGCGAGCCCCCGCCCCCGCTCGCCGTACACGCCCGTGGCGTGCGCCTCATCTACCATCAGGAACGCATCGCAACGGTCCGCAATCGTGATCAGCTCTTGGAGCGGCGCGAAATCGCCATCCATGCTGTAGAGGCTTTCGACCGCGATCCAGACGCGGCCGGCGCCACCCGCTGCCCGCCAGTCACGGATTGTGCTCTCGACCGACTGCAGGTCGTTGTGGACGCTTGTCCGGAATTCGGCGCGACCGGCTCGCGCGCCTTCATGGATGCTCGCGTGGACGAGAGCATCGACAACAAGCAGGTCGCCCCGTTGAGGCAACGTTGTTAGAACCGCGAAATTCGCAATATAGCCCCCGTTAAAGAGAAGCGCCGCCTTTGCACCAAAGAACTGAGCCGCTTCTGCTTCAAGAGCTTCGTGTTCCTCGCAATTGCCCCGGAGGAGGCGCGACCCGCCCGCGCCGATCGGTGTGCCCGCATCAATGGCCGCCAAAACGGCCATTTTCATACGGGGCGCACTCGCCAGGGCCAGATAATCGCTGGAAGAGAAATCAGTACCGGCGCGAGGCTTGAGGCCGCGCGGCGGGTCTTTCAGGGCTTGCAAGGACGCGAGATAGTTAGCGGTGTGGGATGCATGAACAGGGGTCATTCGTCACTCCAGAGTGGAGCAATAGCGCGC
Source organism: Bradyrhizobium sp. UFLA06-24 (assembly GCF_054967145.1). Classification (NCBI taxonomy): domain Bacteria; kingdom Pseudomonadati; phylum Pseudomonadota; class Alphaproteobacteria; order Hyphomicrobiales; family Nitrobacteraceae; genus Bradyrhizobium; species Bradyrhizobium sp. UFLA06-24. Next base: position 41,222 of record NZ_JADFUE010000040.1, on the reverse strand, counting down.
CGGCACCGGTTGCGTCCGAAACCAGAGCTATCAGCGTGTCGCATGGCGGTTGAAACCGTCTAGCCAGTCAGGATGCGATTGTCGCGGTCAACCAAGACAACGCGCGGTGTGAAGACCCTGGCCTCCGCTTCATCAAGGGAGGCATATGCAACGATGATGATTTTGTCTCCGGGCATTGCAAGGCGCGCGGCCGCACCATGCAAGTCTATGATGCCAGACCCGCGGGGCGCCTCGATCACATAGGTTGTAAAACGCGCGCCGGTATCGATGTTGAAGATCTCGACGCGCTCATGAGCCAACAAGCCGGCTGCCTCCAGCAGCGCACCATCGATCGAGATCGAGCTTTCGTAGTGCAGATCGGCTTGGGTCACCGAAGCGCGGTGAATCTTGCCTATCATTAACGTGAGCTGCATTCTTACCTACTGAGAAGTTGCAAGCAGCGCCGTCGCTCCTCGCTCGGTAAAACTTGTGGTCGTGGCTGAGGCGTCGGCGTGGAGGCGTTGGGACCGGCTAAGTCAGATATTGTAACTGAGCGATTCGGCTCCCTAGTGGTCCGCTGTATTGAGGGCGGCCGCCTCATACCGGTCGCACTTTTTCGCTTCCCGCAGGAGACACAGACAGTTGCCCTCGTTCATGCTGCGGCTGCAAATGCACCCCTTTGCGCAGTCTAGTAGGCGCCGAGGAGGAAAATCGATAACTTCTGCTTCTGGAGTGCATAGATCTAGCAAAGTTTGTTTGACGCAGAATTCAGTCGTCTTGGTCGGCCTCGTTCAAGCAGATGAGAGCTCAAGCGGCCGCGGGTTCTTCCGTAAAGGAAGCTCCAGATGACGCCCAGAGGCCATCGGGAGGCCGCCCGCATAGAACACGGGGAAGCATCGAATTGAACTCAGTCCCGGCTATCGAGACGATTGTCCGATTCAGGACTTGACCGCCAGTGCGTGAATGTACGCATCCGCGGTGATGGTCGGGTACAACTGAGCCGGGCACTAGCGTTGAACGCTCGGATCCTACCCGCGATGCCCGCAGATCGGCTCCGAGCACTGCCTCGTCATCGCCCACGAGTGCAATCCCGGATGGGTGAGGCCCAAGATATCGCCAGCTCCCGAACAGCTCCAGACCAGTGGGTGATCGACAAACCGCCGAGCTTCAGCTGCGCGATCCTGATTGCACCACGCGAGCACCGACGGCCGGGTCTGGCAAAGTGCCGGGCGCCACTGAGTGCTAAGTGCGCTGTCGTCCGAGTCGCAGGAGGAAGCCGCTATCGAACGCCCCAGCTCCATTTCCCATCTCGGAAATGACAGTACAATACGCGCTCCTTGTTCTCGAGGGCTCCATGTTCAAAAAGGCCCCAATGGCTAATCGATAGCATCTCGGTTCTCCGGTTTGAAAAATGATGATTCGGCCGCGCGAGGATCTTTTAATCAGGACGAGCTGCGTTTGCGGCTGCCGGCGATTTTCGTGGCGATGAGCGGCACGCCGGTAGGTGCCGCATCGGGACGAGGAGAAGCAATCCGCGCCCCTCCTGGTTGCTAGATCGATGTGGCTGCGCATCTCGAATAATCGCCCAGGTGGGAACCAGCGCGATGGCGTTCGAGACGGCGGTATGGCTTCAAAAGTGCTGGCGCATGCCACGGCGCTTCTCAATGATCTCGTCGCAGTCGTCATCCGACAAGAGCGTATGGTGCGTATAATCAATCGGCTTGCCCCTCTTGACGGCCGACGGGAGCCCTCTAGGCAATAAGCTACCCCGGATCGCCGAACAAAGCCCGCCGATTATTGGTCTCGCTTGCGTATATCCGGCAAATTGAGGTGTTTGGTGCAGGACTTCATCGTCGAGGTCGAGGACATCAGCGCGCAAGAATGAAGAGGCCTCCTTAGGAGCAGTCGTAGCGCGGTATTGCCTCGATACAGGCATACTGCCGAATCTGCGCTTCGGCTGAAATCGCCGCGCATGCCGCAGAAAGCCGGCGCGCCTGAAAAGAGCGCATCTCAGTCACCTAGCGCGAAATCTCCGCGATAAGGGCGGTCACGTTGGCGAAATTCAGCATTAACAGGCGATAACATCTGAACGAAAGATACGTCGGTCGGCAGAGCGAAAAGTTTTCGGAGCCGGTAACCAGATGAACGCCGCGATAGTCCGCGATCTACGAAACTGTGCCGCGCGCGCTCTACCGAACGGCGCAGCGCATCGAGAGGTGCCGCACCGGCTTCATGGCAACTGTTATAGACGTGCTAGAGCTCCTTCGAGGGGCGAGCTCGCACGTCATTCCCAGCACACATGGGCCGGAGGCGGCACGCGCGGTTCCATGTCGCGACCTGATCAGATGACGCGGCCAGCAGCGATGACGTTGTCATTTCAAAGTAACTCAAAAGGATGAAGCTAACATAATGACAGTCAGCAAAGGACTGCAGGCGTTCCCGCGCACAGAATATTTGCGCAGACTTGCCGCTTTGAAACCGGAAATGCGGCGACGAGAGATCGACGTATTTTTCGTAACCAGCCCGTGCAACATCACCTATCTTACGGGGCATACCGCCGCGTCGGCGTATGTTCCACAAGGGCTCGTATTTCGCTCGATGAAGAGAAGCCAAAGTTCTTCCTCCGTCGGATGGATGCACCGGCAGCAGTTCGGCAGACGTTTCCGAACCCGAATAACGTCATCGGGTATCCCGAGGATCTCGTGGGCATCCGGATACCGATGGCTACGACAAAGTGATCGAATATCTCTGTGAACGGGGCCTTGCAACCCGCGGCATAGGCCTCGAAACAGGGTCCCTGACGCTCAAGCAGTTTGGGCGAGGCCAGGATAAATTCTCGACCAAGCTACCCAAAGCAAAGAATAGTGGAGTGTTCCAAGGCGATAGACTGGATCAGGATGGTCAAATCCGATCTGGAGATATCCCTCATGCGAGAAGGCCGCGATCGCTGATGCCGCAATGTTGCGTGCGGCTGAAGTGATACGACCCGGTGTGCGGGAAGCCGATGCGGCGGCCGAGATCGTGGCGACCCCGATAAGGGGCGCGAACGGCAAGCCCGGAACAGCAATTTCGCCCATCTGCTTCTGCGCCTCGCCCTATACCGGGACAGCCCATGTGCGGTGGGGCGAGGGCGTCTTTCATGATGGATCGCAGATCAATCTTGAATGGGGTGGCGTCCGCTATGGCTACAATGCTGCCATCATGCGCACCTTCACCATTGGAACGGCTCCGGACCGGTTAGTCGCATATATGAAGCAGAGGTCGCGGGGCCCGAGGCTGCGCTTAGCACAATCCGCCCCGGAGCCACCTGCGGCGATGTCGCCAACGCATTCAATCGCACGATGGCGAAAATGGGTTTCCAGAAAGAGTCGCGCTGCGGATACCCGATTGGGATTGATTGGACCGAGCCGACCGCAAGCCTCAAAGAGGGAGACAGGACAGAGCTGAGAGCGAACATGACCTTCCACTTGGTGCTGGGCAACTGGGTTGACTTGGATTTTGGCTATGTCGTAAGCGAGACATTCCGGGTTACCGGACGGGTGTGGAAGTACTCACCAACACGCCACGAAAGCTTTTCGAACTGTGAGCGAACCGCGCTTTCGCGGGTCGGTGTGCCGCAACCGGCATACAAACCGCTTGACGCTCTGGTAACTGGACGGAAAGCCAAATTGATCGAGCAGGTCTTGGTAGATCGCCTGCGCATTCCGCATAGGCGGACGTGTTCTTCGATCCACGCCCGATGCGCTTCGCGAGCCGAACGGGCCTGGCTGCTGGTGACCGTCGCTTCCGATGTCCCAAAAGCCGGTCGGGGTGGAGGAATTTGGCCGTCCACGCTCACCGGGCCTGTGGTCACTTCCTCGGGGGAATTCGCCTCCGCACCAGCCCGCAGCGCCCGGTAACGCCGGATCGTCTTGCGATCGCCCCCCGCCATCTGTGAACCTCGCGCTGGCTGGCGGTTGGGATCGAGTGCGTAAATCGGTGCTTTGCAGGTGTGGCTCCAAGACGTTCAACTCCCCGGTCCCATGCTGGCTAAAGGGACCGAAAACAGATGTCCTTCCTGACCTGCTACCGCTGTTTTGACGGGATCATCAGGTGGGGAGTTTCAAGTGACCGTACCCGCCGGTTGACCGACCCACGGCGGCAGAGCGGATGCGCCGATCCGCAATGCTGGCACTTGGGGAGCCCCGACATTGACATCAGAGCTGTTCAGTACGTGTCGAGGGGAAATCCGCCGACAAACAGTCTCAGGGATTTAGAAGATCAAGTACGTATCTGACCGTTAGCTCCGTGGTCGGAACGACAAGTTCGTCGGAAGCTCCGAATGTCGGCGTATGCAATAATGATTCATTGCCAGTCGCGCGAGTTCCGAACCAGAAGTAGATCGATGGCACAGATGCCGCGTAGAAACCAAAGTCGTCGCTGCCCGCTGCTCGCTTTTTTGCGGTGAGCGCTTCGCGGCCGAGTGTGTCATGAACGACTTGCCGAAAGCGCTGCACCATGTCGCTATCGTTGACGACCGGAGGCTCGCCTGTACGGATGATGCACTCGGCTTGGCCGCGATGCATCCTCGCGACGCCTTCGGCCACCTCGCGCACGCGTTGGGACAGTAGTGCTCTGCGTTCTGGGCTACGGGTTCTGATTGTTCCTTCCATGATAACCGAAGGACAGATGATATTGGTCGCCTCTCCACCGTGGATAGTGCCGATCGTAACGACTGCGGCGTCATCAATCGGCATTTCGCGCGAAATCACCTTCTGCACCTCATTCACGAAGGCAGCGGCTATGGCGATCGCGTCGACCCCATTGTGTGGTGAGGCGCCATGGGCCATCTTACCGGTGATGGTAAGCATGAACTGGTCGGCGGACTTGGTGATGGGTCCTTCGCAAGCGTCCAGCATGCCGGCGGGAATATCTGGACTGACGTGGAAGCCGACTGCCCCATCGAAGCCGTCCAGCAGCTTCTCCTCTTTTACCGTTCGCCCACCGAGTGGCTCCGCCTCCTCTGCTGGCTGAAAGAACACCCGTACTTTGCCTGCAAAATTCTCCCGCATGCGGTGGAATGCGAGCGCGGTGCCGAGCGCGATAGACGCGTGCACATCGTGACCGCAAGCATGCATGATGCCGTCGACCTGAGAGCGATAAGGCAGATCATCACGGGCCTCCTGGATGGGGAGTGCGTCAATATCGCCGCGGACGGCAATCGATCGCTTCGGGCCCGAGGCGGTGCCTTCGATATCGATATAGAGACCGGTGTTGTGGAATGGCTTCGCACCTGTAATGCCGAAGCGCTGCAGCATGCGACGGATTCGCTCTTGCGTCTTCCATTCCGCGTTAGAGAGCTCAGGCTCGCGGTGCATGGCGTGGCGGAGCTCGATCACCGCTTCGCGCTCGGCGCCCGAGAGAAGACTGTTGGTGGATGCGCTCATTCTGGTTGAACCTTCATTTCGCCATTTTGCGGGCAGTTCTGGAGGGAGCTTATCTTCTCGCGAAGAACGAGAATCGACGTTTGCGCCTCCGCGCTTGCACGGATCCAGCTTGTCGGGGCCATTCTGCGCACAATATCTCCAGCAAAGTCAATTTCCCCTTGCACGCCGCTTTCGCGTTGTCATTTTTAACACATTCTCAGGAAGAACGCTGGCCGACAACGTATGTACCCGCCGTCGCCAAAGGGAAGCACAATTTGCGGAGTATATCACCGATCCCGGATGCGTAATTTGCCAGCTACAGCGGACGAGCTCGGTAGGTGACTATTACACAGGACTGATCCTATCGACGGACGCAAGAGCATGGAGCCTTGGCGCTGCGACGCCTCCCGCGCGGACGTCAGCACCGTCGCGGCTGCAGTTTGTTGGCGACGGGCTGGTCTGACGAGAACGTATTGGCCAAGCTCCGTGAGTTAGTATTGCCGGCAGTTGAGAAGGGCTGGTGTAACGAGGTATGGATCATTGACGACAGCTCGTCCCCAAAACAAAGCACTCAGTCGGCGTAAACTACCGAAATGACAGTCAGCTTAATGGCCGGCCGATTGCCAGCTCGCGGTCTCGTTATCGATCGTCAATAATGCCGCCCGCCTTCCGGTCACCCGTTAGCTGTACCCTCCCGAAACTTTACTAAAAATCGTGCCCGCGGGAAAAAGGAGTTCTGTGCGTCAAATTCAGCAAAACTGATCATGGGGTCCGGCCAAGCCATCCCCTCGGAGCCGCCGTCGCTCGCTCGCCCAAGCGCAGCGCTGGCGAGCCACGGCGGCGGAAAGGGGGGGCGTCCATCCCTTTGGTGGATCTGAGCATCGCCAGGTCGCTTGACGCTGCGTCTCCTTCTTGTGCTCCTTCAACATCCATGTTCAGATAGCGATGGTCCTCAAGCTAGGCCTCGTGGCGCCCGACGGTCAGCGCCCGCACCAGCCTCTTAGGCAGCTTCGGCGTTGGGGGCGATTCGCACCACGTAGGTGCCCCCGGATCTGCTCGTTGAGGCGCTCCAGCATGTTGGTCGACTTCGTGTCCTTGCGGGGCACCAGCGGCAGACGGAAGTTGGTCAAGGTCTCCTCGAGGTTGTCGTTCGAGACCACGCCCCCGATCGCGTTGTTTCGCTGGCCTGCGAGAGCACTCTGCGGCCTTGCGCCTGTTGGATGCGGCTTACGGCAAATTTTCGCGGGTGCGTGGCATGACCTAGTTGAGCGCGCTTTCAGGTGATCGGCATCTTGCCGAACGGTCCGATCGGGCGGCCCGGCACCAGCCGCTCGCCACATGACAAGCCGATGAGCAATACCGGTCGACCCACCGAGCCCGAAAAAAGAAAGAGCTTCTCGGTCTAACAAGCCGAGCCTAACGCAGGGAGGGCTCGGCTGACCGGTTATCCTTCGCGCGTGTGCCCATCCGCGCCGTTTGCACTACACTGATTCCCGAGAAGCTGTCGGCAGAGTGGCTTGCTGACGGTACCGCCCGAGGTGAAGCAGAGCCGACCGAAGTATTGGTTGTCGACGCTGCCGGAGAGCAGCCAGCTTCAGCAACTGGTGATCTTGCCAAGCTACCGCTGACGTATCAAGCGCAACCACCACAAGCTCTAGCAGGAGGCCGGCATGGTGACCTTGACACGCGCTACACTGCGCCGACCGTGGACGCTGACCGGCACCTCGCCATCAATGGCAGCGCGGCGAACCACGCGGCTGTGGTCACCATAATCGTTGACCGCACGATGCATCGTCGCGCGGTTGTCCCAGATAGCAACGTCGCCCTGCTTCCAATTCCATCGCACAGTGTTTTCGGGGGCTGTGATATGAGACTCGAACAGATCAAACAATCTCTGGCCATCGTATTTCGGAACGTCAACAAACCGTGTCACGTACGTTCCAAGGACAAGCGTGCGCTCTCCGGTTTCGGGATGGACACGCACGACGGGATGCTCGGTCTCGCACTTTGTTCGACTAGTGAATTCGTCATAACGCTGCTGATCTGCTTCGCTGGGTCGTGCGGTTACCGCGAAGTCGTAGGCGCTACTGTGGACGGCCCAGAGGTCGTCGGCAAGCCGTTGCACCGGTGACGGCAGATCGAGATAAGCGGCAGCCGTGTTTGACCACAACGTGTCACCCCCGACCGGCGGGATCACAACACCTCGCAACACACATATCTTCGGATACGCATCCACGCAAGATCCATCAATGTGCCAATTGTCAGCCCGCACTCCGCGCCTGGAATCAATGTCAAAGATCGAGACCGTTCCTTCGGCAGCACCTAGCGGGGGCGGCACAAGATTCCCCCAGCGGAGAGCAAACCGCTCCTGCTCGGCGTCATCAAGATGATTCTGGTCGCGAAAAAAAAGCACCTTGTGTTCCAGGAGAAGACCGTTGATCGCAATGATTGTTTGGTCGGGCAAATCGCCCGACAGTTTGATGTTCCTGATTTCGGCGCCGATGCGCGCCGCGCGTTTGATGACATCACTAGGCGGGAAGGCCTTATCGATCAAAGCCGTCTTGCTCATGGTATTCTCCAATTTGCGGTTTCTGCACCAGACGAAGCCCTTCAGCCACCCCACTCGTAAATGCTAAATTAAAGAGCTATCCAAAACCTGCGATTCTCGACCGCTGGTATGATGGCGAGCGAACTCGACCATGAACGCACGGTCCACTATCACCGATTCGGTGAGCGTCTTGCCAAGGTAGGTGGACGAAGCGCTTAGGTGCGGGTGAACAACATCTGACATTGCTGGCTGCAGGCTCGCGTTGCGAGAAATCCCCAGCAAAGGCCATGCCATTCTGGAGACCGCGCCTCGGATCGCTCGCTTACCCACGGGAATGGGTTATGCTATTAACGATAGAGTAGCCTCGACTCTAACGCGCGATCCTTTCTTGTCGTGACGCGACAAATTAGTTCGACACGCAATCAAAGCGGCGATTCGCAGGGAGCAACACCCCGTGTCTGACGCACGCTCCCCAGCGCGCTCCAGAAGCGGGTCAACCGTAGTGAGTAATGCGGGGGCCGGCGTGCTTCTTTCTAGTCCTCGGATGTTCGCGCAAGTGCTTTCTCAACGCCAACAGCTATTCCAGAGTCAGCAACTGCAACGTAGGTGCAGGCCCACTCGATGCGCCACCGCAGTCGCAAGATCGCCACTGCGCACGAAAGAGCGACCATACGTGACGGTAAATTGTGCCCCAGTGGGAGCTAAAACACTCCACGACGCGCAATCGTTCGTTGGATGAATGGTATGCCCCCTGGTGCGCGCGGTAACCCGTGACAAAAAACAGGCATCGCAAAATAACTTCCGTTGGATGCTTCAGAGTGACATATGCCTCTGCGAGCCCTCCGAACCAAGCAAATTGGTTGTTGACAAGCGACTAAGTTGGCGATCGACCTACCCTGTCCTCACTAGGCCTTTAGCTTTTCACCGATTTAGATCGACGAAAGCCGCGAGACGTCTCTGATTCGAACGGCCCAAAAATCGACTCTTGCCATTCCATCGCTGCTTTGACACCTTCCGACCTAAGGATCTCATGAAACCGTCGGAATTCCGATTCCGAATTGTTCATGAGCAAACAAGCTTGCGCCCCTTGCCGCAGAGCAGAATCGAAACCTGCGGCAAGAAGCGTGCTGTTAAGTGCCCTCTTATTCCACTTCAATGTAGGCATTGCGACGCGCGACATACGCTTTGCTATTTTCATGACTTCGTCCTCGAGCTGATCCTTGGGGAAGATACGGCTCACTAGTCCCAGTCGATAGGCCTCTTGGGCGTCAAAGGTATCTCCTGTATAAATCAGCTCGCGACAACGCTGTCCTATTATCCAGGGCAGGCCCAATGTCAGCACACCAATAGCAAATCGCGTCTCCGTGACGGCGAACTGCGCGTCGTCGGAGCAATAGCGAATGTCAAACATTGTGGCGAACTCTAGAGCCCCTCCCAAGCAGTAGCCGTTTATCATCGCGATAACTGGCTTCGAGCAGTTAAATGGGCAATAGTTAAACTTAAAATCCAGATCTTCGCGTTCCCTCCAATCATCCAAGGTTCGTTCCGCGAAGCCTTTTTGATTATCGTCGTTTAAGTCAAACCCAGCCGCGAACGCGCGTCCCTCGGCACCCGTAACCACGACAACGCGCACATTTGGATCGCGATCTGCAACCCCAAGTGCATCTTCGAACTCGGCGCAGAGCTCGAGAGAGAGCGCATTCATCTTGTGAGGGCGATTCAGAGTAACCCGGGCAACGCGGTCATCTACCTGGTAGAGAATGGTGCTGTACGTCATCTATGATCCTATGATTGCTGCCTGTGGCGACGATGGTCTTGGCACGATGAGAACAGTTTATGGACCACCCAGATCCCCTCTTCTTCGCGCATGCGGTTATCCGACACAGGTACCGCGAATTAACCGCCACCAGTCGCACAAAGTGGACGTCAGCTTTGCCGATCGCCCAACGATGGCTTTGCCCATTAGTTCGAGTCGCCTCTCAATTCAACATAGCTTATGTGTCCAGGGGAGCAGCCCCAAGAACTGGCGCGCAGGAGTTCTCGCTTAGTTGGCATAGCTGCGATTCACAGTTCGATGACTCAAAGGTGCAGTACCCGAGGCACGTTGATCTTGCGCAACACTACCGGGCCCTTTCGTAGCCCATTCCGTTCCGGGAATGGGCTAATGGTCTACGGAAAGATAAATATTGGTCACACGCGTCCAAATTCACCTCCTCCTTCACTTTGCAGTTCGCAATAGCAACCGCCGTGCCAGCGGCATTGAAGCGCAATAACCGGCCGCTTCGCCTCATCAAATTGCTCAAGGTCGCAAACAGCGAGCCGTGTTGGGGATCGAACAATTGGTATTCCGCCGTCACATCCCGCACACGCGACTGTTGCACGCAGAAGACCATACTTGCGACGACTCGCGGGGAGTTGGGGTAGAGAAATTCACTAGGATCAGGCTCGAAGCTGCCTCGACTGACGCCCCATTATTGAACTCACAAGCATTGGAGCAAGGAACACGAAATTCGCCGTTATTTGAGGCCTATTAAGACAGGGAGTAATGGTCACCCGGGGTTTCGAACGGTGGTCCGAGCCGACGGAAGACCACAGCTTGTCAAATTGTTTGGAAAGCTGATAGCGCATCCCCCGCCACAAGCGCCGAATACATGTTTCGCGGGATGTCGCCGTGATCATGAACGAGCTGCCGCACGCGTGAGTGCTCAACGTCGCTCGCGCACTGAGCCCTCCTGGACGACAGATGCTATCAACGTACCATCGTATTTGAAGATCAGTCCGCGGGTGAACCCGCGCCCAGCTTGTGCACTCGGCGACTCGAGTGCGTAAAGCAGCCATTCGTCGGCGCGAAACGGGCGGTGAAACCACATTGCGTGATCGAGGCTGGCCGATATCATGCGCCCACCGAACAGCGTACCGCCATGCCGCGCCATCACCACATCGAGTAGGGGCAAGTCCGACGCATATGCCAGGGCGCTCCTATGTAGCGCCGGATCATCTGGCAGCTTTGCGGCCGTTCTGATCCAAATATGAACGCGACCGTCGCCGATCTTCTGACCGATATAGCGGCCGATCTCCACGGGGCGCAATTCGATCCCACGATCGAAATCATAATACCGGCGTATGATTTCAGGTATCTCGGGAAATATCGGGTGCTTACTCAACTCGCCATCCGACAGTTTTTCCGGCGGGGGTACCCCGGCCATCTCAACCTGGTGGTCGATCGCGCCCTCCTCTTCCGCATGGAACGATGCCAGAATGCAGAAGACCGCATTACGATGCTGGAGAGCAGTGACGCGCCGAGTTGAGTAGCTGTTGCCGTCGCGCAACCGTTCGACCTGATAGATGATCGGCACTTTTGGGTCGCCGGGCCGGATGAAATAGCCGTGCAACGAATGAGGCAGACGGTCTTCCGTGGTGCGCGATGCGGCGATCATTGCTTGCCCGATTATTTGGCCCCCGAACACCCGCCGTGACCTGGTGGCCGGGTTGATGCCGCGAAATAGATTCATCTTGATTCGTTCGACATCGAGGATCGCAAGCAAGTCGGTCAGGCTTTTTGACATTGATGGACTTTTCGTGTGTTCGAGCTCCATTCCCACTCCTTTTGAGCCGTTCCAGAACGGCGCTTTGGGGCGTTCGGGCCTTTGCTTCGCCGAGCTCCCGTTAACGAAGCAGCAGTGAGCAGTTGTGCGCCCCTAGACCGTGATGGGTTCTCTCATTGAACTTCTCGGCTAAATGCAGGATGAGTTGGAAGGATTCCTTTCACATCCCCTGCCATCCGGCCTACTCCAGACACTTGCATATGACGATCCGCAGCAGAGCGGCAGCAACTCATGCTGCGCGTATCGTATGCCACCGCGACGCAGGAAGCTGTTGCAGCATTCGGGCCAATGCCCGGTCTTGCACGTTTTCTTGAACTAATGGGACCGCCCGGCCCGGTGCACAGGTCGAGTTCCTGGTTATGCAGAGTTTCCCGAAGCGAGCGAGCCGAGATGGCTCCCATGGCACCGCAGTTATTAACTGGCTACAGCAATCGATATACTATCTTGTGTGTGCGATGCTAAGACTGCGTGCGAGGCACGGTGCACTCGTCAATAGGTCGTGACCAGTTCTCCAGTGCGCGTCTATAGCTGCGAAAGAGAAATTGCGGAAGAGGGTGGTGGTCGACCCTGACCCGAGGCAAGCTTGACGAGCAACATGTGCAGAGCTGTAGGTTGTCGATATGAACCTTTCGCAGCCTCTGTCGTGCACATGGTTGGCAAAGGGTAGCTCTGTCCGCTCCGATGCAAGGGCTCCCAATCTAGCTGCGCTCGCTGTCGCATAGACTAACCAGACGGGCTGAAGCACTCCGGATACTCAGCCGCCAACCTCTTTCGAAATAAGCGTCTGGGGCCCGATGCTCTCGGCAAGGCCGCTAGCCCCGTACCGCCGAGCATCAGTCACACCATTGCGAGCCAAGAACAGCTGGCTCAGCTGACTTGACCAGCTGTCTTGCAGGTACCGATCGGCAGGATCCGAAGATGCTCAACCTAGCACCGTCTGCCCATGCTTGGCGACGGTAACATCGCGCCCGCGAATATGACCTTCAAACGAAATTGAGTCCCCATCTTTCCAGAGATCGATGGTGATGACCTCGCCGGGGAACACCGGGGCCGAAAAGCGGACGCGATGACGTCGGAAGGCTGATGGATCGTAGTCGGCATAGGTTTGCAACACGGCCCTGCAGGTTAGTCCGTAGGTACACATGCCGTGGAGGATGGGTCTGGAAAAACCGGCCCGGCGCGCGAATTCGGGGTCACTGTGCAATGGATTTCGGTCACCCGATAGACGGTAGATCAAAGCCTGGTCAGGCCGGGTTGGTATATCAACCGATCTGTCGGGCGGTCGGCGGGGCACTTGGTGCGGCTGGGAGATTCCCCGCGAGGGTCCGCCGAAACCGCCGTCGCCCCTCGCAAATGTCGAAGAACGGATCGTTACGATCTTGCTGCCGTCGCTATTCTTGACGATGATTTCGTTCTGAATGATCGCGCCTTTCTTATCGCCCTTGTCATACACACCATTGATCCGAGCATCCGCGGTAACACTGGCCGCGACAGGCACCGGCTTGTGAAATGTGATGTCGCGCTCGCCGTCAACGACCATGAGGTGGTTGAGGTCGATCATTCCGGGTCGCGCTCCCCATACACAAACAGAAGCAAAAGTCGGAACCACCTTCAGAGGCTTGGGTGTCGCGAATTCCTCGTTGACGAACTGCAGTTCCCTTTCGTTCAGAGGATCCGCGCCCATCCCGATGCCAAGTGCATAGAGCATCACCTCGCGATTACTCCAGGAATAGGGAATCGCTTCCGTTCGGAGTCTAAGTACCGCAGGATAGTCGATAGGCATCAATTCGTTCTCTAATGTCTTTCCGGGAACCGATATCAGTCACGGCATCGCGAGCCCCCATTCTTCACACTTGCACGAATTCAGCCCCGGCCAGAGTTGCTGCTTGTGAATAGCAATAGTCGTGCCAGAACTGAAGTGAAGCGGCTGATGTCGGAGTTGGTAAACGTCTTTGGGCATTTCTAGTTCTGTTGCATGGCTCATTATCGGCTGCTCCTAGCACACGGTTCGCAAGGACGTGACACCTACAAGTTTGCGCGTTCCGCGCCTGAGGAACCTTGGCACGGAATAGCCGTGGTTCAGCATCTGGAGCCGAATTCTGGCGGAGAGTTTGAGCCGTTGTCAGATCCAGAGTTCATCATGCTCCGCGAATCAGCCTCAGCGGCCTCAAAACCGGCACATGATCAGACCACCGAACGCTCACGCCGTCTCTTGAATACCAACATGCCCCCCCAGAGGCGCGGAGGCCGGGATGCCTCATATAGGCTATCCGCCGGTCAGAAAGGTATCGGCCAATAAGCTCCTGCTGAAGAGCCGGGCTGCAGCCGTCGTTATGCAATGCTGCGGTTTCACGTGATCAGCATAGCACTCTCGTAGCGCCGACTGACCAGTTGGAAGAACCGATGCGCCGCGTCGGGCTCCAGCGGCGGTTAGCCGAGTTGCTCGACGATCAGCAGCTTTGGCTTCGCCGGCGCGAGCAGCTTCTCGCCCAGGCGCTGCTCGCCCATGCGCCTTGGCGAGGCCAGCGATCAGCGTCGTCGCGGCGGTGAACTGCACCGTGTAACCGGCCCAGGATCCTCTCTCGGCCGATCGCGATCGACAAGCGCGTCTTTCCGATCTGCATTTACGATCATCCGCTGCGCTGCGCCCAAAGATATGATGCCCCCCTAGCTCTAAAGGGCGCGCCGCTCGTTTCGCTAGCGGTTTGCTCCGGTGCGGCTCTTGTGCTGCTTGCTGAAATGTAGTGCGCCGGCGAATGCACGACAGTGCGACGCAGTTCGGTCAATGCTGCCCCCATGCAGCAGGATCCCGCGCGATATCGGATTCGCTTCGCAAGCCGTCGTCGTAGCACAGCCGCCCCGCTCCATTCCCTTCTCTGAATCAGACCGCACGCTAGCGGCGCCCCGGTCGTCGTGATTGCGCTGGCGGCATGATGTTAGACCGTCAAGGAGCGATTTGATCCTTGCTCTGCATCGGGCCAGCCGATACGAGATGCACGATCCGATACCCGCTCTCGCGCAGATACCGCAAGAGCGCCGGCATCATGGCGGCGGTCCGGGCTTGCGCATCGTGCAGCAGAATGATTCCTCTTCGTGAGCTCTCAAGCTGGTCGGTCAAATTCTTTAATGCTTCGCCGTGAGTTATGTTCTCCCAATCGCTCGCCCAGAGATCAGCGCCGAACGCGACGATCCCGCGCGAGTGCACGAAGTCGAGCGTTGCAGGCGTCGAATCAAAATAGGGAAAGCGAAAGAAAGGCGCCGACCGGCGGTCTAATCCAGACGCCATTGAGCGCCATTTCATCGGCAGCAATGCCAAGCTCGATATCTTCCTTCGCCTGTTCGAATGAAATCTTTGAGATAATAGGATGTGAAAAGCTATGATGCGCAATGGTATGGCCGAGGGCGGCGATGCGGCGGACGAGCTCGGGAAATTTTGCGGAGGACCTGCCGACCAGGAAGAATGTGGCCCGCGCGCATTCCCCCGCGAGCGCAGCAAGCAGTTTTTGCGTGCTCCGCGGCCGCGGCCCGTCATCGAAGGTGAGAACGACCTCATGGTTCACTAGAGCGTTAACCCATCTGACTGAATCGTTTGGGATTCACAAATCGGCGGTTTGATGATTCAAGCTGGTCGCCGGATTGGAGGCCGGCGGGCATGGCAAAACCGCTGTCGATGGACCTTCGCGAACGTGTACTTGCCTGTATTGGAGGCGGCGTTTCAGGCCGGCAGGCTGGCGAGAGATTTGGGGCAGTGCGGCAAGCGTAAGCCGCTGGCGAACGCGTGAGCGGGAGCAAGGTGATGCCCAGCCGAGAGCCCAGGGCGGCGATCGTAAGTCTCACCGGATTGATGCCCATCAGGCGACGATAATGACTCTGCTTGAGGCTGCGCCCGACCTCACCATCGAGGAATTGCGCGATAGCTTGAGCAAACAAGGCCTGTCCTTTGGCTATGGCACGATCCGCCGCTTCTTCGAGCGCCACACGCGGCATCATCGCGCCCTGGGTGCTCGATGGTCCCATTAACCGCGATGCCTTCGAGACCTATGTCGAAAAGGTGCTGATCCCTGAGCTTCCAGATCGCGCCATCGTCGTCATGGACAACCTCTCCAGCCACAAGGGACCGCGCATACGCGAGCTGATCGAGGCGGCCGGCGCTACGCTCCTGTATCTTCCGCCCTACAGTCCCGACCTCAACCCGATCGAGAATCGCCAAGCTCAAAGCAAACTTGCAAAAGGCCGCTGAACGCACCGTCGACGGCCTTTGGGATGCTGTCGGGCGCATCATCGACACTTACACGCCCACAGAATCCACAAAACGGTCTGCGAAAAGCTATTCAATCCCACCCGCGAATAGGCCTTCGCATCGACAACGAGCACGCGCGACGTGCCGCGCGTGTGTGGCCGCGGGCAGTCGGCCGTGCTTGTCACGGTGACGCCAGCAAGCACAGTCGTCGCAGCGTCGGCGAGGCGCGAGCCCAATCTGCGCGGGCGCATCTTTGTCATATTCGTTAGGCAACCTTGATTGGTATATGATGCGCCGCTGATTAGAGCCGCCCAACCGCGCCGCGCAAGATGCCGAGCCGGTTGATACCATCAAAGCACCATTGTTGCGTTGGCTAGAGCTGGCAGCTTCCATTTCGCAGCGAAATCTCTAACCACCTCAACCAGCCCACCTGGAGAGACTACGCTGCGATCGAGGTGGCACCTGATCTTCGTAACGGAGAGGAGCTGCCACCGATGATGTCGGCGCGACAAAGTCGTCGTATGGAATCTTCAACTGCAATACGTCGTACCACAATGTCGGGTTCGTGACGAATGTCCAACCGTCCACGCTGTGGTTCATGTGCAGGACGAGCGCACTCGCAGAACTCCAACTGCCGCGTTCCCTTATATCCGGGTTTCGGGAACGGGCCTGTCAGTTGTCGCCATCCTCGATGCCGACCTTCTTCATGGCAGCGGCGAGGAACTTGCCGATCTCCGCCTCGCCCTTGGCCGAGATGGTGCCGACCTGGGCGATCTCGTCGTTCGAAGTGACCTTCTTGGAGTTATTCTGTAGGTCCGCAACAACGGCGTCCATGCGGGGGCGATGCCACTCTTGAGGTCCATCGGGTTCACGCTGGCGGGCGACCGATTCGGCGCATTCCTTCACGATGCCTTGGCCAGCACGGCAGCCTTGGGAGCGATCGGTTCCGTTTTTGGGCTGCGCCAGGTAATCTCTGATGAGGCGGTTCGGCGCGCGCCGCTTCAATGAGCATGGTCGCACGGCCTTCGTCAGCTTTTGGAAAGCTAGCCTGAGTACAGAGCCGTTCGGGTTATCGGGGCGTGGTAGGGACAGCGCCTACCAGAATGGGACAGCGCCGAGTCACGTTCCTGCTAACCTCAATCTGCAGCGCGGGGGCCGCAGGGATAGCGCCCGATCTATCCCCACCCGATCGGCGCCGAGCCGAGCCCACGCTGCTTCCGGTCGCTGAGACACGACCACTGCTGTCAGGAGTGTCATGCGTTTCCCGGTGACAGAACCCCGGTCAGTTTGTGCCGATGGAGACCGACCGTGTTGAAGTTAGCGGATGCTCTTTCAAGTGATCGCCTCCATCGCCTCCCGTATTACCCCGCCAACATTCTTAACTCTCGTGAGCGGCAGCGTGCCAGCCCTTTTTCACGCAGCTTTGCCATGCCGGGCCCCAATTTTTTCACAATGCTGCGGACCAGCATAGAATTACCAAACGATCTGACCAATTCAGGTAGGTGATTAGCGGTCGTTCTGGGCCTACAAGTTGGCAGCACCCTAGAGGGGGCAAAGTGTCAGGCTTGATACCGAAGCGGGCAAGTCCGGCACGAAAGTCAGCGGGGCGTGGCAGGAACAGCGCTTTCTAGGAATTGAGCGCCGTTAGCTTTTTCGTCCTTGGCACGCTAGGGACAGCGTCGTCTTCGAAGGCTTGCGCACCAGTCCAGCTAGGTGCCCTGCGGTACCTCTCAAACAATACCACTTGATGGCGCCGTGGGGCTTGACCCTCACGGGAGCAAAGGTGGCCAGCTTTGGCTGACCACAGAGGCTTGCGGCATCTGCCAGGAACAGCGCTTTCAGGGTTCAATCCCGATCGCGAGCCCCCCGCTAGTTTCGCAAGCATAGCGGCGAGCAGGAGCAGCATCGGATATGGCGCCAGTCGCATCCGCGCTGCTCTCCGCGTTCTGCAACAACTGCTGACACCCTCGTCGCTCTTGGCACCGCTGGGCAACATCGAAGTTTCTCAGCTGAGTGACGCTGGGTAAGCCGGGCCCGCGGCGTTCCCAAGGCAATCAATTACTGCCTCACGGATCGCGTCGACCAGCGGCATCAGGGTTGCGGCGGAGCCTCCCCCCCAATCTGCCACCGTCGAGACGTTATAGCGCGACAATCTGGATGGGAAGCGCGCGACAATCAGGCGCAAGCCCGACAGACGAGCTTTTCGAATGCAGCCGTTGGCAACGCATTCCTGACCGCACTAGCGCCTGTCGAACTAGATGCTTTATCGCGTTCCCGCCGGGTCCAGCAGCAGATGAACAATGCGTTACGCTCCAGCGCAGAACGTGAGCTCGAGCGCAAGCGGTACACGACGGCGCTTGCTGAACGGCAGTTCAACCGAGCTGATCCAGATAATCTGGCTGGTCGCCTCGGAACTAGAGCGTCGATGGGAAGCGGCCTTAAACGACTTGCGCGCCGCCGAAGAAGCGCTTGCCCGACAGACGCCGTCCACAGCCATCACGCGAGTAGCCATAAGCAAGGAGCTCAGCGACAAGGTCATCAACCTCACCGGCCGCCTCGCGCAGATATGGGGTGACGAGACTGTTTCGGACGCGCATCGCAAGGCTTTGTTGCGATGCCTCATTGAAAAGGTCGTGCTCGACCGTGGTGAGCACGACCTGGCCCTGGCCAGGATCGTCTGGCGCGGAGGCGCCGTGACGGAGCTCGAGGTGAAGATGAGCGTCAACTCCGTCACCGGATTGACACGAGGCGCGGAGATGCGGGAGCGCTCGCTGGCGCTCGCCCGCGACGGCGTCCCAGACGATGAGATCGCCGCAATCCTTACCCAAGAAGGCCACCGCTCTCCCCGTTGCGCCGATAAAGTGCTGCCCATCACCGTCGGGCGGCTCCGTCGTGCTGCGGCCATCAAGGTAGCTAGCTAACGCAGCCGATGGGAGCATGACGGCTCACTCCTCAGCCCGCCCGAACTGGCCCAAAGGCTCGAGATTCCGGTGAACTGGCTCTACGTACAGATCCGAACTAAGCTTTTGCTGATTGATCGCCAGCCATCTCTTCCCGAATACACCATCCGTTCTTGATGCTATCGGAGAGTTTCGAAACCACGTCAATGATCTAAGAATCTGTCAACCTAACAAGGAGGGGCATCAACATGGGTGATCGAGCAGGTAGCCAAGCTGGGCTGGGGTGACCGTCACCACGCCATCAGCCGACGACGGCCAGAGAAAGCGGCCGGGCTCAAGCCGCTTGGCATAGAGCGACATGCCCAGCCCATCATGCCAAAGGATCTTGATCAGCTTGCCGCTCTTGCCACGGAACACATAGAGGTCGCCGCCGTGCGGGTCGCGCCTAAAGGCCTCCTGCACCAGCAAGGCCAGCGAGTTCATGCCGCGGCGCATATCGGTGTGGCCACCCGCACGCCCGAGGCAATGGGGATCACCGCGGCCGTCCATCTGCCAGCGCCGCCACGGCGGCCTTCAGCGTCGCCGCGTCGGCCACACCCGTGATCCGCATCCGAGCTCCGGTCGCAAACTCGATCTCGATCGCCCCGCCGCTGCTGGCCGGCGCGACGGGACAAGGAATCGGTCCCGATTCCGGGACCACCATCGCCGACACGAAGTCAGGTTGTTGGGTGGCATCCCTCGGCTCGGCCCGAAACGAGCGTCGCCATCGCAGCAGCAATGAGCGCGAAACGCCATATCGCCGCGCTGTTGCCGCGACCTGGCGCGGCGCCTGTAAGCTCTCCAGGACGATCTTGAGCTTCTCATCCTCGGACCAGCGCCGCCGCCGGCCTGTATCCACTACTTCGAGCCGTTCGACTTGGGCACTGCGCCTATCACTGTCCATAAGGACAGTTCTCAACAACCGCCTCATTCGGCAAGGCGGCCTTCACCGGCTTTCAATTACCCATAACTTTGACCACTCGAGCTGATCCGCTGATCGGCGAAATCTTGAATCGAAAGAATCATTTGTGATTCCTTGCTGAGCACCTGATTCGCGAGGGGGTGCTCTATGGGGCTGACATTAAGGGATCGATCGACAAAAGGCTGTTTGCGGTCTTTGGACAGGGAATGTTGGATTGATCGAGAGAGTAGTGGATGCGAGTTTAGGGACGCGCGGCTCGGCGACAGATTCCGCAAACTGCTCACGCAGATTGGAAGCGCCATGGGACAAAGCATTCCGCTCGTCTGCCAGGATTGGGCGAATACCAAGGCAGCCTACCGCTTCTTCTCTAACGA
The DNA here is from genome assembly GCF_054967145.1 of Bradyrhizobium sp. UFLA06-24. Taxonomy (NCBI): domain Bacteria; kingdom Pseudomonadati; phylum Pseudomonadota; class Alphaproteobacteria; order Hyphomicrobiales; family Nitrobacteraceae; genus Bradyrhizobium; species Bradyrhizobium sp. UFLA06-24. The sequence goes on along the minus strand of NZ_JADFUE010000040.1, from coordinate 21,210 downwards.
CCGGGTCAGCGAAGCGGACATTCTGGCCGGACATTTCCGATCGACACGTGATCGTGCCGCCGCCACTGAAGATCTCGTTCTTGTGCTGCACGATACCACCGAGTTCAGCTATCAACGCGAGAAGTCAGAAGCGATCGGCATCACCAAGAGCATAAACAGTGGACGGGATAAGGCAGGTCGCCTCAGATCGCACACCGTTTACCTGATCTCAAGAACGGCCTGGCCGGGATCGCCGTTGCTGTCTCTGACTTCGATGCGATGGAGCCCTTTGACGGCGACCTCGTCCATTTCGTCGGCGATGGTGTGATCCCCGTCTCCAGCCAAGCGGTCGACGCAGGTCCTGATCAAAATGAGTTCCGATCTTATCGCAAGATTCGCGTTCTGCCGCCGATCGGAAAGTAGAAGCGCTATCCCGCTCTCTGACCCTGACAGTGATCCATGCCGAAGGGCGCGGGAGGCCGAAAGACAGAAAAAAGATCGATTGGAAACTGATCACCGACCTGCCTGTTGGTTCCCTCACCGACGCCATCGACAAGATGGATGGTATAGTTTGAGATGGAAGATCGAGGTGTTCCACAAGATCCTCAATCGGGCTGCAAAGCTGAGGAGTCGAATCTTAGGACCGCCCAGCGTCTGACCAACCTGATCTCGCTCTTTTGTATCCTGAGTTGGCGGGTCTTCTGGATGACGATGCTCAACCACTCCGCCCCAGACGCGCCACCAACCCTCGCGTTGACTGCGACTGAAATCGGCGTGCTCGATCGCCTCGTCAACGACAAACCAAGAGCAAGACGGAAAACGCTCTCGTACTATCTGATCAAGATCGCCCAGCTCGGCGGTAATCTCGCCCGCGCCAGCGATCCGCCGCCCGGCAATACGGTCATGTGGCGCGGGCTGTCACGCCTCACCGACATCGCGCTGGGCGCGATGGTCGGAGGAGAATTTGTGGGTAATTGAAAGCTTCACCGGATGGATACACCTAGAGACGAATGGGCCTCCGACCAGAGAGAGTGGTCAGCGCTCGGCGCGTCTCACTGCTCCGGCAACCCACAGCAAGGCGCAATCGAGATCGACTATTCGGGCGAGGCGTGATGCGGATCCGCAAACGCCGCGCCCCTAAAGCTGCAGTCGCGACATTGGCAAGCTATGGCAGCGATGATCCCGATGCCGTCACCCCGATGGATCGCGACCCGAAACAACGCCTGATTGCGTGAAGATCTGAGCAACCGTCGAGCTTCACGCATCCGAAGTTGTTCCCGTCCAAGCTACAGGATTGATCAACCGATAAGAGCCGACACGGCGTTTGCGCATCCCCAAGAGAGACTAAATCCGGACCCACCATGTCCGTAATTATGGACGATGCATGTACCCGTCCCTAACACCTCTCGTTCAAGCCTGATGCCAGACGGCCGTACTGGTCGCACCCCGACCACGAGTTGTCGGGGCCGTCCGCTTGCACTATCCCGAACCCAAGGAACGTAGCGGCCGGCGCGGGCTACTACGTCTGACCACTTGATACTTTCGACGAGGTCATTCAGGCCAGCCTCCGCACTACCGCCAATCATGACCTCTCCCCCCCTGGGTATCACGTAGGCCATGCCGTCTGGATGGTCGTCGTCTCCAATATATTCGGTTGGCGATCCGTCATTGGATGCAACCACAAAGTATTGCCCTTTGTAGGGTTCAAAAGCTTCGTCGTTGACGAGGCTGGCGGCTCCCAATCCGGTGCAATTTACGACAATATCGTGTTGACAGCTGAGATCAGCCAAGCGCTCGACGTGCTGTCGCCTGAACTGCACGTTCCTCTTCTCGGCCTGCTCGACCAGCCAGTTCAGATAAGACGACATTTTCGCCGCCGGCGCCTTCAATCGGTACCCCCATTTCACAGGGGCATTCGAAAGTGAGCTCATGGAGCCATGGAGCGCGCCTTCCGGCTCATTAAACCTCCGCAGCTCGTCATCTGTTAAAAATGCGAACTCGGGTGGAATATGCGACCAAGCGGGCACATGCCTCCGCTGGGCTCTAAAGAGCTCAACGCCACGAATGATTTCGACGCCGGATTCTGGATAAAGACGGGATATATCAATCAATCGTTGCAGCGTCACCGAAGACCACTCAAGTACTTCCGCGGTTTCCGGGACGAGATACACGTGCCACACAGCCGTGGCTTTGACCGAATCAGTATCGGCTCCGAACTTGTCAGCGATGATCTGCACTTCATACCGGCTGGCTAGTACGATTGCAGTGGTAAGACCTACGACACCAGCTCCCACGACGCAGATCGACTTTGTCATCGGGAACCCCTCGTATTTAAGAGCACACGCTGAAACGCCTTGAACAATTTTTCTGCGGCCGCGGCACGATCTTTGCGCAACTCCGTTGCTGTCTGCGTCACAACATGATCCGGAGGCGTCAATGGAGATCCTCCCAGCGATAGAGCCAGAATCTGCACTCTACATGCAACTTCCATATAATGCTGCAAATAGACCGCTTCCTCGATGTTTGGGGCCACGACGAGGAGCCCATGGTTGCGCAGCAGGCCGACTCCTCCCGTCTCAAACAGTCCCATGAGCGCAGGGTCAATCTCTGCCTCACGGAACAGTCCCTGATACTCGACACAGATCGTTTCAGGAATGAGTTCGACGGCTGTCTGCGAGACTGGAAGAAGCCCTGCGGAGGTTGTGCCGACAGCTAACGCATTTTCGGAATGTGTGTGTAACGCGCTACCTGGTCGCGCCCGCACCTTATGAATCAGCCGATGAAGCTTATATCCGTCGGCATTCACACCCAGCTTTTCTGGATTCAGCTTGTCAATTTCATCGAGAGGAACCGTGATCCAGTCCGATGGCCTCATTTCAACGGCAAGAACACCATCGGGATTCATGGAAACAAAGGTGCGTCCTCGACCGTCGACCCATGCGGTTGAAATGTGATTAAATATTGCGTCGACGTAATTCAGCTTTCCAAGTATTCGCCATGCATCTGTCATCTTGGCGTTGACAAGGTGCATGTCACTGCCCTCGCTCAGCGACGCAAAGTCTTATTCCAAGATCTTCATATGCATTATATGGAGGATCAAAGCTTCTGAATGTTATTTCCGCCGCTTCGATCTCGGACGATAGCCACGAGGATCCGCGCGCAACCCGATCATCCAGGCCACAGACGTCTGCTTCTTGTCGGAATGCCTCCTCAGAGTATGGCTTTGCTTTTGAAAGCGTCCATTCCCAGACATTGCCGACGATATCATGAAGACCACTCGAATTAAACGGAAAGAGCCCTACAGCGCAGGGCCGAAGGGCTCTCGCCTCCTCGCTGTTTTCTGCCGCCCGCAAATGAGCGTTCTCGTAAGGAGCCCCCTCCGTCCAGGGATAGGGATTGTCTCCACTCAGTTGCCGGGCCACGCTCTCCCACTCGGCTTCTGTCGGCAGACGGACCTGTTGACCTTTGTCCAGTTTTCCCTCCTTGCGAAGCCGGGCGTCGATCCAGCTCGCATAGGCCAGCGCCTCCCACCAATTCACCCCGACCACAGGTTGATTGGGCCTGTTGTGTGAAGGCGCGGACCAGTACATCGGGGAAGATCGCTTTATCATTCGCTCGCATTGATCCGGGAAGTCTTCAGCAATCAGGCGCTGCCCAAGCACTTCACTTGTGAGGTGCGTCGGTGCGACGTCCCGAGCCCGGTTCAGGACGGCATTGCGGACGTCATCATCACCGCTTGCCCACGCCCATCCTTCGGCAGTCTGCCAGTGCTCCCGCTGCTTGTAGCCTCCATCATCCAGGAACTTCTTGTATTCGGAGTTAGTCACCAAGAACGCCGATAACGCAAAACGGCTTAGCATTCCCTTGATCGGTGGTGAGGCAGGAACGCTCGAATATTTCGTTATTCTGGTGATATGATTGGTTGATCGCCCAATCTGCCTGGGTCCGGTCTCTAGCCAGAATAGCCTCGAACTGAACTCGGCCTCGAGTCTCGGGTCGCCTAACGTGCCCAGAAGATCGCCGATCCGCATCCTCTTCGAGAATGGCAGCGAACGCCTGCTCAGCCACTTGAGCAGCTCGGATTGGGTCGCCAGGATTCTCTGTTTGAGGTCCCGCATCAAGTTCTGGCCATGCGTGACGGATACCACTTCGCTGAGCATTTCGGCTCTAGCCAGAGCAGCTTCGATCGTGCGGCTTCCAGGCCCCCCTCTCAATTCACCAACGAAAGCGTTTATTTCGTTCTTTCCTTCTTCGCTTGCCGCCCGCAGTCCGGCCCAATACCGTATCGGCGCATGCCACTTCTCGAGTAATGCGTAACCACGTCGCTGGGTGACCGGTCGCTTCGCCAACGCATAACCGGCCAGCACCTCGCGAAACACGTTGTGGGCGAACTCGTATTCATTTCGCCGCATCGGCTGCAAGATGCCATGTCCGCGCCGGATATGAGCCGCAATACTCGTGATGAGGTTTTCCCGGGTTTCGAAGGGCGTCGCTTCCGAGAGCCGGCACGTGTTCTTTGAGACCCGCCGAAGATCTTCGTCAGTCAGTATCTTTGTCCCGCCCTGTACGAGCCGTTCTTGCGCCGTGAAGGCGGCTTCCGCAAGCGCGTCCAGAATCCAGCTGCCATGATCGGTAACGAGAAGCTTCTGATCCCCGAACAGGTGCTTTTTCATGAAGAGTCGGTCAACGGCTCTAAGGCACAATTGACTCACAGACGACGGGGTATCCCGGCTCTCGTCCGAATAGATCGTTTGCAGGATGTTAAGCATCAACGGCGTCAAGCAAACAGCACCGAGCTCGGAGTTCGTCGAAATTGCATTGGCTACATCGAGCTTGCGCTTCTCCAGATCTGCTGTGCCAAGCCCTTCTTCTGCGCGAAGTCGAATCGCAACGTCGTGCCAGCGAACCACTGCTTCCCTTGCCTGTTCTGGCGAGAAATTAGAGATTTCAAACAGGGCCGCTGGCCTTATCTTGGTTCGATCGTCCTCGTGCCAGTCGGTCACGCGGCTGGTCACAATTGTGCTGAGGGCACCTGTACGGAAGCTTTCGTTGTTCGGGATGTTGACGCTTCGTATCAAGGAGGCAGCCTCAATCCGTGTTGGGATTTGGTCGCCGGTTCCGTGCGTCATTGGAAGCTCGTCCAGGCCGTCGAAGACCAACGTGGCGGTCTTGAGGGATTTTCCCAATTCGAGGAGCGCCCCTTCGTCCAGCACGAGACCAACAGCTCGCAGTGCACATTCTACGATCGCCCGCTGATTGGTCCTGTCCTTCAGCTTCAAAGACGCGAGTGGCACGTAGAACGCGAAGCGGTCCAGCTTGCCTGCAAGAAATTCTTGAGCAAATCTGGTGGTCAGGAACCGAGCAAGGGTCGATTTGCCATATCCCGGATGGCCAATCACGACCGCACATTGCTCTGTGGTTGTCCAAAGAGCATTTATATCCCGCTCGACATTTCGTTCATCGGCAGTTCGGAACGTCGGCGGCACCCATAGCTCGCGGAGATTGCTACGCCGGGCAGCAGCTCGACCAGACCGATCGAAGATGAATTCGGCAGGGTCTCCGTACTCCAGGCTATCCAGCTTGGCGGTCGCTGCAGCCAAATACTTTGCCTCGCCGTCGGCGAGTGATCTTCGAACGGAAGACGATGACGGCGCTACTCTGATCACTTTCTCTTCAGGAGTTCGCTCCCTTGGGGCATCCATCTGTTCCTCGCAATATCCTCTACGAATCTCGCATACGCGGAAATTGGTCCAGCGCCGCCAGACTCCCGGTCGCGGAGCGTCTCCAATAACCGCCTTCCCGAGACACAAAATACAGGACCGGTTCCGGGATCTCGCTCGGCTCCCGATCGTCCAGCAGCGGCACATTGAATGTGTTCTGGTTGGGCAAGATCGGCCTTTGCGTATCCACCAAGGGCCGGCCCTCAGCCTCGATCCGCCAAAGATAGATCGGCGCCTTTGTCAGGTTCTGTATTTCGAGATCCCATTGCCGACCCCGCACCAGATCTGTGACATCCTCTTTCACGAGCTGCGACGTAAGCCAGAAATAGACCGCCGTCTGTTCATCAATCGATTTCTGTTCTTGTTCCTTCCGATTTTTCCCAAACTGCCAGATAAGCGACGCCAACGCGGTCATCACGCCAAGAAACGTCGCGCTACCGGATACAACCTGGCCCCAGGAGCCGAATTTTTGATAATCAATTGCGCCGAGCCGAATGCCCCAGTAATTGAGCGTAACGAGCATCAAACAGAAGAAGAGCAGCAGCAGAACAGCTACCCAAAGTAACGCGAACACGATCTGGTCAGTCGTGCTGCGCCGCAGTTCAGGGCTGCGCATTTTCGGTCACCTGACCCTATAGGCGTCCTTGCCAAACTTGATCATGTTGATGATCGATGCGACCGCCCGGTTGGCCATCGCATCCCGCGCATCGCTTGTAAGCGAGGCAATATGGCCGGTTATCATCAGCCGCGCCGGTATGAGCAACTTGGCAGCAGCGGCGATCTCGGCCTGCTCGTAGAACCCATCGAAGGCTGCATAGCCGAGCTTTCCTGACGAAAGGGCGTCCAACAAAGCTGTTGGGTCAACGATCTCGGCGCGCGCGCTGTTGATCAGAATGAGCCCGGGTCTGAACCTGTCAAACTGTCCTCGCCCGATCAAACCGCGCGTTTCGGTATTGCCTGGTGTCATGACAATCAGGACGTCGACACTCTCCGAAAGCTCGTCAAGCGGCCGGTAAGTCAACCCGAGGCGCGCCTCCTCGGCTGGCTTCCGCGTTCTTGAGAAGTAAGAGACGGGACAATTAATGCCCCACCTCAGAATTTCAGCAATACGGGTGCCAATGCCGCCGAGGCCCACGATTCCGACATGCAGATTCGCCAAGTCTCTTTGTTTGTCTTCCTTCCCGGAATTTCCCTCAGAGTATGCCAGCGCGTATTGATGGATGCGGCGGGTCGAGTTCAAAAGCAGGCCGATTGTGAATTCGGCAACGGCATTGCTGAGAGTACCGGGCGTGTTGGTGACTGTGATCCCACACCTGTCAGCCGCATCGGCATCGATAAATGATTGATACCCCATTCCAAGAAAGGCGATTATCTTGAGTTTCTTTGCGCCTTGAAGTGCCTTTGCTGTTGCAAACTCGTCTCCGCCCAAGAGGTATCCCGCCTTGTCGGCCAGGGCCGCCGCGAGTTCATCCTCAGATAACAGATGAGTCGGATTCTCGACCACAAACCCCGCTTCAACCAGCGGCTTTAGCAATTCCTTGCGGACGCTCGTGCCAGTTACCAAGATCTTGTCTGACATGGTCACTTCCTTTTTTGTTAAACGCCCAGCTGCGCCTCGCGCAGCAGCTCGTCATAGTAGCGCACCCGCGCGCTGACGCCGTCCGACGCGCCGGCCAGGTACTGACGTGCGTCATAACCTAGCTTTTCAAGCGCGGTCGCCGCTTCAGCGATGAGGCGGGTATGCGCCTCATCTTCTCCAATGTTCGCGTGAAGGAAGCTTTTGTAGTCTGCTGATGGCAATGCGGCATCGAAACAAGCCTCCACGGCTCGGTATTCGGCGAGAAGCATTTGCTCATTTCCGACACCAAGAGCTCCAAGCGCTCGCATTGGGTCAGCCTCAGTTTGCTGCAAAGCCTCGATGAAAGATGCTACCGCCTCGGTTACTTTGACCGGTTGATCTGATAGCCCAATGGACCTGCACAACTTCCAAATGAGCCAGGGGTGAGAACGATCTGCAATCCCGCCACGGACTGAGCTGTGCTCGCCATCGACGACCGGCATCAGGAGTGAGCGAACGTGAACATTCGCAATCCTGGCAATCACTCGGAGCAGGATCTGCGAAAACGGGTTGGTGACGACAGCCTCCTGGCTCGCCCAAAGCGCTAGAGCATCTGGGTGATTCTTTGCGTACTCGAAAAAGGGATGTACCTCTATTCTAGCGCGCCGCTCAATCGCTTCCGCTTCGGCAATGAATGGGGCAATCGGCCAATGGACAATTGGCTGGAAATATTTGTCCACTGGAAACGCGGTCCTTGGCAACGCATCGCTATTCATAGCTTCCCTCAGCATTCCCGGTACCCCCCTCCGTGCGAGCTCATAATAGTATCAAAGTACGTATTCACCGCGATTTCATCGTCTTTCGCAGCACTCCAATCTGCTCAAGACTCAGAAGCACGCCCGTCATGACAGGTTGTGAGATTGCGGGCGCACGGCGCTCTTCATTTAGGATGCACTAACGCAATGGCGAGCGGCTGCGGGGCCCTTACAACAAATGCCACCTATTCGTCCAATACCGCCTTCCTGGTACCGGCCTTGCCCATCCCGCCGAGCCAGACCCGGAAATGTTCGCAGATGGCTGCTTGCAAGACATTGCGCATTTTCGGCGGATCGAAGCCCTACCTGCAGTTCGCTGCTCGACGGAGCTCTTTTAATTGGAACAACGACGAGAAATTGCGAAACTAACGGCCGAACGGCGCAGGAATTCAGCGATTTTTTAAGTCTTTGCGCAGCATCGAGGCCGACACCATCATCTGGAAAACGTCGCGAGCTCACGAGACCGCGGTCCCTAGGGGCGCCCCCTGGGATGTCGTGAGCCGAACCAGCTCCTGATAAGGAGCGGGCAGCGCTGGAGACCAGGCTCCAGGGCGAATCCGCCGGGTTCGCCTCGGCGCTCCGCGTCGCACTGAATGATCGACAGCTGGCGCGTACGAATGGCGGTTAGACACCTGGTCCAGGTTTGACCAAGGAGAAGGTTTCGATCGGGCTTCTGGCAACAGCTGCGTAACGGCGCCCCCCAAGAAGGCGCAGCGCAAGCATCCGATCAACAGCTAAAGAGTGGAAGATCGGCAACCTGTGCGAGGACGTAAAGACAGGGAATGACCTGGCTCTCTGCTTATCGATCTTTGAGAACGCATTGATGAATTGCAGCGGGATCTCGCGGCCGGCACGCGCGAGCGTCAAGAGATTAGATCAGACTACGGGTATCTCAAACGGCCCTGGATCTATGGGCCGATCCGGGCCGTAGGGAGAGAAGCCTACGTTCTACCAAACGGCTGGGCAAGCGGGAGAGGCTCATCCTTGGACCACACCATGCCCGGTCTCTGCTCGCGGTAGCGAAGGCCAGGGTTTAAAAAGGGGCACGCGAGCCGGGGTGGTGGCCGAGGACAGTAAAGTGGGCGCGTCTGCACGGGGCCCTCGGCACCTTCCCTGCTTTCAAATGAAGATAGTTGCAGATGCGCAGCGATGTGCCGCTGTATGGGCCACCATCGGCCAGATCTGTCGAGCCTGCGTCTCGGCCGTTCCTCGCCTCGCCACCGAGTTGCGCGAGCTCCTCAACCGGCACATCCGCGCCAACCGCTATGGCCGCGCCTAGAGCGTTTCACGGTTTAATAGAAGAGTATCCGGCGTTTTCGAAGTAGTTGCTGCATTCGTCGGGCTGGATGGTTGTGACGAGTCCGCCGATATGGCGACAAATGTCGTCAAGGGTGCGCTTCTGGGCGGAGTGCATGCAGTGCTTGATCTTGGCGAAGGTCTGTTCGATTGGATTGAGGTCGGGGGAGTATGGCGGCAGGTACCAGAGCCTGGCGCCGGCGGCTTTGATCGATATCGCCCGGCTGAAGCTGCGGGACGAGAACCTGCTGAACATAGGCGCGGAAGCATTCTCCGTTGATTGGACCGTCGAATAGGCAAGGTGCAGTGAGGCGGTCGCAGCGCAAGGCGCCAAGGAACGTCAACGTCTGCCAATGACCGTGCGGCGCGAAACTCCGCACCCGCTCGCCTTTTTGGCCCCCATCCGCGCAGTGGGGCCATGTTGGTCTTGATCCAGGTCTCGTCGATAAAGACCAGGCGCCGAGGATCGAGCTTGGCCTGCCATGAACGGCAACGCTGGCGTCTACGCGCGATGTCGGAGCGGGCTTGCTCGAGAGCGAGCAGCGTTTTTTTGAACCGCAGCCCTTCGCGGCGTAGAAACAGCCAAACGGCATTGTGGGAGACCTTAACCCCGCGCGCGGCGAGTTCGTCCTTGAGGGCGTGAAGCGTCAAATGCGGCGTCTGGCTGATTTCCTTGATGAAGGCGCGATGCGGCTCGAGGATAGGCTTGCGATGGCCACCCATCTTGCCGGGCGCCACCGAGCCGGTCGCTCGATAACGTTGCGACCACTTCACCACTGACGACACCGCAACCCCAAACCGCACTGCCACCGCGCGGCAGCTCTCACCCTTCGCTACAGCCGCCACCGCACGCTTACGCAGATCGTTGGAAATGGGTCGGACCATCGGATGCTGGCCTCCAGCCCAGCCAGCATCTTGAATCATATTCGCCCCAGTTCCGGAATCCCTTCCGATTCAATAAATCTGTGAACCGCTCTAGGCCTTCCGAAAACCAAGAGCAGGGTAGTGCTCAAGGCCAAGGCGGCCCGGCGCAGCCCTCGCTGCCCCGACGTGCTTTGCGGGGCAACAGCCATGAAATCAACTATCGACCTTGATAGTTTTCGAAGCGCAACCCGCCATATAGTCGCGCTCAGGCGCCGTAGCCTCATGAGAAGACAGTCGGGTGACGAAGAAGCATTCGCAATAGTTACTCTGCTGGCCAGCACTCTTGAGCAAATCTGAAACATGGACCGCTATTCGACTTCGCTGAACCTGACGTCCACCTCGAGAGGCCTTTAAGACACGGGAACGCGACGCAGCGCGGATATTCGCTCCGCTCAAGGGATGCTGTCGCAGCAAGCATGCGGGCAAGGCGACTGGCCGAGGATCAACAAGAGAGTGTAGAACGAGAGCACTGCCAAGCAGCTCCTGCATAGGTTCGCGCCCGTCAGTTCGATCGGCTTGCGTTTTCTCGAATCGCAGCCTCGTCAGAGGCTACGCTGCTATAACACTCTGTACGTAAGGAGAACTCATGCCGGACATCGTCGTAACGGATGTAATTGCCTCTTCCATGGTACAGGCGATCCGAGCGGCGTAATGAGGACTTCGGTGGTGTCATCACCGCCGTGGGCAACAGCCGGCCCATGGCCGTGGTATTACAGGATTCCCAAACCAAGCGCGCTCTCGGCGGTGCGATAGGACTTTCATCGGCAGGACTGCTGTTCCTGGACTCGTTCTTTCTGCCATGGCAATTGCGCGAAAGGGGTTTGGGAAACGCGATCTTGAAGGCATTTGAAGAAGAGGGCCGACAGCGCGGCTGTCGATCGGCCTTCCTTTACGCCGTCAATTTTCCGGATTTCTACACGCGGAACGGATGGAAGGCCTCCGGCCGAACGCCTTGCGACCCGCCCGGAGCATTCCGCGTTTTTATGATCAAGAGCCTGGAAGCGCGCTCGTAGCCTTCTGCCGGAGATCAGATGGATAAACCAGATGATTGCCCAAAAGAGTACCCCAAATCGTAAATTCGGATGGCTATGGTTCGCTGTTGTGACTCACAGCTGCGCGGATGTGGTCGCAAGAAGAGCGAAACAGACGGATGGCGTCTCGGAACCGAACTCCAAAATGAACTGTATGATGCAGGCCTGAAATCGGCATCAAGCCGAACAAGAAATGCACTTGCAAAGCTAGGAATGCGGCCTACTGAGCAGGGCTCGTCCCGACGCCGTACTCTCACTGGAACGCATCCCCAGCGTGGCACCGGTCAATTTGAGCCGTGCCCTAACGATCAAAGGCCGATATCATGTTGTCTCGGGAAGGGCCGGTATTGGGAGCAAATTTCTCCAGCTCGGCCAGACGCCAACCAAGGCCACATGTCGAGACTCTTGCAGTAGTGAGGTGGCGTGCCCTGCACTGCGCGACGCAGTTTCAGCCGGGCTTGGCCGGCTCGGATGGGCGTCGCCGGCGCGCTGCACTCGCTCGAGTCGTAATCAGCATTGAGCACCGTTAGATCTCATTGTTCTGGCAGATCGTCCAACCAGCAGGCAGCCTCGACGTGAGGCCGGGAAAAGATCTGTCCGATCTTCTCGGGAACTTTATTTTGGTGGTATCGCATGTACACGCGGCCATCGTCTGCCAAATCCAGTATTTCGATCTTTCCCGTGTAATGAGACATGATGTATTTGAACGTCTTCTCGATACCACTAAGGCGCTGGTTGACGCCGCGCGCAATCTCTATTCCCCGTCGGAGCGCAACCTGAAAATGGGATGCGCCCTTCACCGGCCTCGCTTGAAAGAGGTAGTAAGGGCGCACTCCGGTATCGTGGCATTTGGCGAACGTTTCTGCGAGGATTTTAGGGTCATCGTTGACCTTCGCGAGAAGTACGGCCTGGTTGAGGAACTGCACGCCTTGCGCTCGCAACGAGCGAACTTTGTGCTCCGCATCGGACGAGATTTCACCCACGTGATCGAAATGGGTGACGATTATCGGAGTTTTGCCTGCCTTGTGAATCCGCTCGAACAGTGTCGGCAGAGCGGAATCTTCAAACCGCCTTGGTTGATAGGCCAGCATTTTTGTGCCAAATCTGATCGAACTCAAATGATTGATAGGCAGCAGGTGGTCAAGGATCCTGTTCAGCTTGGCCGTACTAAGCACGAACGGGTCGCCTCCCGATAGTAGCACGTTGGTCATCTCAGGATGGCGAGTAATATACTGCGCGACCTGATCGAAGTCCGGTGCGATTTCATCGGAAGCCTTGCCCACGATACGCTTGCGAAAACAATAACGGCAATATGAACCGCAGCGTTCCGTCACCAGCAACAGGCCGGTCTGCGGGTACTTGTGCTGCAGTCCCGGAACGACCGTGTTGTCGTGTTCGCCGCTCGTATCCAAGGTGCCTGGGCTCTCGAACTCGTCCAGTGAGGGCTCTACAATGCGCTTCAGCTGATCGTAGTACCTGCCTTTGGCAATCTGCTCGCGATAGAACTTTGTGACATGATAAGGCGTGATGTTGTTGATCTGCAGTTCGCTCTCGCTAACTTCGCGCGTTTCTTCGATGAACTTCAGTACGCGTGCTTTGCAATCCAGCGGATCAGCTATGGTTTCCATTGCAACACCTCGTCCGTCCTGATCAGCGCATTTGATCGGTACGATCTGCTCGTCTACAGTACAGCACCAATAGTAGATCGATACCTACCTGGTGTGGTGAGGGCTACCAAATGCGAGAGTTGAGAGAGGCACTCTCGTACTCGCCGGATAGCGGGGTGCCGGGGATCAGGGCGCAGCGGCGTGCCTAAATCGTTGCCATTAGTCGACCGCGCGAGCATGCCGAAGGTACGCGACAAGCGCGCGCAAGCTTTGCCGCGCGTACAAACCCGATCGCCGCCTGCTGAAGCAAGGTGAACACCAACCCTGATTTCGAAGCGCTTTTTGAAACGCGCTCATCGATGATCAGAGCTCTGTTCTTGCGGGCCTCATATTCATGAGGTTCTTCACTGTGCTAGGCCCCTTTTGGACAGCGCCTCGCAGCCACAGGCTCGACCGCTCCATCTTTTCACTATCCAGCACAGATCCAGAGAACGCGGGCAGCCAGAACGCCTCGCCCCCGGGCGAGATCAAATCGGAAAGGTGGGTGACGTCGTCTCAGAATCGCCGCGCGACTTCATCGGAATCAGCACTGGGTTCCAGATACTGCTTGACCAACATCTGCGCGACGCGGTCCGCGACGACCAGAATGTCAGAGGACGGATGCCGCCGTTGCCTTGGGAATCTACATGCGCCTTACCGCTGGCGCGAAGTAGCTTCCCGACACAAAGCGATTCCGGGGATTGTAGAGGTTGTTTCCAAGATCCCGCGCAAATTCTCCAAGCTCTGACCATCGACGCCCGCCGCCTTTCCATTCAATGCCACCAGCTGGTAGGCCTCCCAGACCATACGCTTGATGATGGGCAACGGTTTGTCCGGCGTGATAACGCTCCTCCTGACAAAGCCTTGGCGTCCGATGTCGGACAGGGTAACGCATCCCCTTCGCTCCATGGCTATTGCAGCCACTTCAACGCTACTACAAGCTGCACCGCCCCTGTCTCGGAGTATTGGTATTCTCCCTCGTGGTGAGCGCCACTTGCGGATTTCACTTAACACCCCGAGCCAAATTCCCTCGTTCCCCATTGAAGCCTGTGATGAGGTCATGCCGCCTATACACCCCGTTATGACAGCGTCTGGACCCATTTCGATGCCTCATCGGCGGTTCGCTTGCGCTCATCTTCTCATCGCTCACCTGATGGCGTAGTCCGCCGCCTTTTTCCCCAACGCTCACCACTACGTCTCTTAAACGCAGCAGCGTGGGGTGGTTTGAAGTCCGCCCCTGCAGGCCGGCTCCGGGAGGGCAACTCCCGTCTTCAACACAATTGCGGCGGCAGATACGCACCAGCTATGAGGCACACGGAAATACGGGTCGCCGACCCAGCGCTTGCACAGCCCCTCATGACAGCCAGTAAATGTGCTTGAGCAGCAACGGCCGGATCATGAAGCAGGTCGCGATCCCGGGGTGACCATTCTCGCTGTAGAGCAGCGCGGCGCGATCTCGCAGTCGATCCAGTCCCAATCGACCTTGCCGGCGAGCTGAACCAGCTCGTGCTTCATATTGATGATCTGGTCCAGCCTGGCCCGGAACAGATCCCCCGATCACGTCGTACTGTGCTTCTTCGGTCGCATCGCCAACTCCGATGCGACGACGGAAGCACAACGGGCGACTCGACGGAATCTTGAGTGTTCTGTGAGGTTCGCGGGGCAAAGACCAGCGGCGCGCTGTGCCGCGGGTGGCGACCTCATAGAGGCCGGGATTGAACGAAGCCGCGATTTGTAAGCCGTATGGCTATAGTGCAGCCAGTGCGGCTGCAGGGAAGGCGCGCCTGTGGTCGTCGTGCGGTGGTGATCCTCTAGCCAAAAATGCTCCAGTGTGCAGGCCGCAGCTAAGCGCCGCTGGACCGAAGCTTCAGGGGCAGGTCATCGGGCGAATAGCGCGCAATCACCGCCCCCCAGCGAACATCGTGTGCGGCGCGACCATTGGCGCCAAAAAGGCCTCCGATGGGCATACCGGAGGCCTTTCTTTGGAGGTTTACCGTAGAACTACTTTTCTCTCCTTCCGTTCACCGAACAATCTCACCAATTGCGCTGAGCACGGAGCAGCAGACTAACCGTGTTTTGGTCCTTCAGCTCGTATGTAGCTGCGGGCTTTGCCACAAGTGGAACAGCCGCCGTCGTCGTAATTGTCCCGTCAAACTTTTGGTCGAGGTGAGTCCAGACCACGTCTGCCGAGAACGTAAGGTTCTTCACCGGCGTCCAGCGGGTTATAAGACCGAGCTGTGCGACATTGAAATCCGGATTGCACGTGGTGATACCAGCAGTCGGTGCGCCCAAGCCCAGGATCGCAGCGCAAACGAGAGCCGAACCACCGCTACCGTACTTCAGCTGAGCGTACGCGCCGTAGATCGCACTGTTCCAGTACGGATTCCAGTTGTGGGTATAAGCGCCCCGGAAGCCCCAAGTCTGGACCGTGGAAATGCCAGCTCCGGGCCCAAACACACCGTCAGCAGCGGCTGCAAGCCCAATGCTCTGGTAGGCACCCGGAACGCTGGTACCGCCAAACATAGCAAAGTTTTGCGGAGCCAAGCTCTGGAAGTTGTAGCGGGTAGCACCATCGGTGTAGACCGCTTGCATGTTGATGGTGTCACCGGGGCCGGTCGGAAGATTCTTGATCGACAATGCCAGCTGAGCAGCCCAACCCCATTTGTCGCCCGGATGACCGGTCGGCTCTGTCGCGCCGTAGTACGCAGCATGATTGTTATGCGCTGCGACCGACGCCTGAAAAAGGCCCCAAGCCTGATCGACGCGGAACATGCCCTGTATATCAGGAGCCCTCGTTCCGCCAAAGTCATTGGCGCCAAAGTTGCCAGAACCGAAGCCTGCCACTGACGTAAGGCCGGCACCGACATTATATAGGTTACTCTGGTAGTAAGCGGTCGGATCAACAGCCGAGATCGATGCGGTGATGCCCTCGCCGAAGTCTGCGGTGTAGGTAAGCTGGTTTACTCCAGTCACTGTGCCGCCGCCGCCGACCAGACCGTCGAAGTTGTTGCCAGGGTAATTAGTCCAAGGCGCGTCGAACTGCGAGACGGCCTTACCTATGGTGAACCCAGCGAATTGGATGAAGGCGTAGTACACGCCAAGCGTGCCGCCAGCAACCGCGCCCGCATTGGCGTTGCTCGGCGCACCAACGCCCGTGCTGCCAAGCTGTGAGTACACCGTAGCACCGGCAGTAGTACCACTTCCCGAGTATGCGTCGGTTGTCCAACTGAACGTCGCGTCAAAGAACGTGCGGACCACGCCGTACTCGGTCGCGGTGCGCGTATCGATGTTGAAGTCTTCGCGCGCCTTAGTGAAGTAGTAGTTCGTCAGGCGGTTCTGAGCACCCTGAACACCACTGTAGTTACCGTTAAATACGCTCGCACTGAGAGACGTTTCTGCACGCAGGTAACCACCCAACTTGATGCAGGTATCAGTGCCCGGGATGTAGTAGAACCCGGCGCCGTACAGGGAGCAAATCTTCACAAACTCGACGGCTTTTGCCTTTACTGGTAGGTCGGCCGCCTAAGCCGTCCCCATGCCGATCAATCCGGCGGTTGAGCCGAAAAGAACGCTCCTCACGTTAATCATGTATTAGACCTCCAAGTTGCCTCAACTCAAAAGAAGTCGGCTCGACGTTTTCCGACGACTACCAACTGCTTTCGCCCCCAATTCATCCTTGACTTGCGGGGCCACCTCGAACGCCACCGATCGATTGACCAGCTGACTAGCGTCGCGATACGGATGATTCCGCTCTCGCCAAACAATGCCTGATCGAGCTCGTGAACGGCGCACTAACTTTGTACGAAACAAACAAACACGCGGGTTGGCTTCACAGCTGTGATCAATTGGAGGCACAACCGTCCGATCCGTACATAGAGTCGCAACGAGTGACTCGAAAACTCGCTGTGCGCGACAGCATTGCAGAGCGCCAGTGCGGTGATGAGTGGGCCTGGATCTGAGCGACCTATTGCGGAGCTCTTCGCACCACTCGCGGCGCCAGCATGGTGATCGCGATCACTACCAGCTGACGCTATCTGCACGTGGATCGGGTTTTTTGACCACAGAGCACGGTGCGATGGGTACCTACCAAGTGGCGGGATCTTACCGATATCGAGGTCGGGTCGGCCCCGCGGCGTGATCGGCAATCGACAGCCCAGTTTGCTGCAGACACGCTGGCGCAACCACGAAGCCGCGACCGCGCTTTGCCTTGATGTCACTACGGCGCCTCTTGCCTTCGAGACGGCGCTGCTTGGAGGCGAAGGTCGACCGCTTCGCGTGGCGCGGCCTCGGCCGCGCCACGGCCTTTTTGAGGATTTCCACGAGGCAGCCGACGGCGTCTTGGCGGTTGCGCTCCTGGGTGCGGAAGCGCTGGGCGTGGATCACGATGACGCCGCCCTTGGTCATGCGCTGGCCGGCGATGCGGGCGAGCCGGATCGCGGCATCCTCGGGCAAGGTTAGCTTGCGCGTGTCGAAGCGCAGCTGGGCCGAGGTCGAGACCTTGTTGACGTTCTGCCCGCCCGGGCCGGAGGCGCGGACAAAGCCGATCTCGAGTCGTCCTCGTCGATGACGAGTTCGCGGGATATCCGCAGCATGATGGCACCGTTCGTGATGTCCGGACATATCGCGGACGTCCACGTTCGGCAAATGGCGGTCATGGGAAATGCAAATGGCCGGGGCGGGCCCGGCCATTTCAGGAAGCAAGAAGCGGTCAGTTCGACTGCTAGTTCGAATTGCTAATTCGACTTGGGCGACGTGGCCGCCGGTTGCGCGGCGGCCTGCGGGGCGCGGCCGACGACGACCGTCAGCAGGCCCTGGCCCCAGAGCCGCTCGGCGGCGACCTTGGCATCATCCAGCGTCACCGCATCGACGAGGGCATTGCGCTTCTCGATATAGTCGATCGGCAGCTTGTCCTGCTGGTACTGCAGCAGCGCCTGGGCGAGCTTGGAGGAGGTGTCGAGCGCCAGCATCTGCGAGCCCTTGAGGTAGGACTTGGCCTCGTCGAGCTCCTTCTGCGTCGGGCCCTCCTCGGCGATGCGGCGTACCTCCTTCTCGATGGCGTCGATGGTGTCGCCGGCACGGTCGGCGCGGGTGCCGGTATTGCCGATAACGACCGCCGAATGCTCCATCCAGAGCAGCGATTCGAACACCGAATAGGCGAGGCCACGCTTCTCGCGCACCTCGCGATAGAGCCGCGACGACAGTCCGCCGCCGCCGAGGATGTGGTTGACGACATCGGCCGCCATGAAGTTGGGATCGCTGCGCTTCACGCCGGGGCCACCGAAGGTGATGACGGTCTGCGGCACGTCCAGTGGAACGAAGGCGCGCTGTGGCGGCTTGGCCGCCTCGATGTCGGGAACCGGCGTGAGTTTGGCTTTTGCGGGCAGGCTGCCAAAAGTGTGGTCGAGCAGCTTGCCGAGGGTCTCGGGATCGACGTCGCCGACCACCGCGATCTTCAGCCCATCCTTGGCGAGCACGCGGCCGACATAATCCTTCAGATCGGCGACCGTGAGGGTCGGCACGCTGTCCAGCGTGCCATTGGTCTGCCGGCCATAGGGATGGTCGCCGAACGCGACCTCCAGGAATTTGCGGCTCGCCAGCGACGACGGATTGGTGGTCTCGCGGCGCAGGCCCGAGATCACCTGTGAGCGGATGCGCTCGACGTCGGCGGTGTCGAAATGCGGCGAGGTCAGCGCGCTCCTGAGCAGGTCGAAGGCCTCGTCCTTGTTGTCGCGCAGCATCCGCAGGCTGCCGCGGAACGTATCGCGGGTGGCGCTGAAGGAGAGCTCGATGGCGCGGCGGTCGAGCCGCTCATGGAAAGTCTTGGAGTCGAGATCGCCGGAGCCTTCGTCGAGGAGGTCACCGACCAGATTGGCGACGCCGGACTTGTCCCTGGGGTCCTGCGCCGAGCCGCCGGCAAAGGAATATTCCATGGCGATCAGCGGCACCGTCGCATCCTGTACGAACCAGGCTTCGATGCCGCCCGGCGAAGTGAGGTGCTGGATTTTTGCGGCCGCCTGTGACGGCGAGACCGTAGCCAGCGCGAGCGCCGCGCCGGTGGCAAGCGAGAATGCAACGCGTCGAAGGAAGGGATAGGTCACGAACGCTTCTCCTCGCGCTTGGCGGCACTGGTGTCCTTGATCAGATAGCCCGTCACCGAACGTTTCTTCTCGAGCCATTTCTGCGCGACGGCGCGCACCTGTTCGGCGGTGACCGCGCGGATGCGGTCCGGCCAACTCCTGATGTCCTCGATCGACAGGCCTGTGGTCAGGGCGCCGCCATACCAGCTCGCCAGCACGGCCTGATCGTCCTGGGCGTAGATCGCTTCCGCAATGAGCTGGGTCTTCACCCGCTCCAGGTCCTCGGCGCGGATCGGGTTCTGCGCGATGTCTGCGATGACGCCGTCGATCACCTGCTCGACCTCGGCAAAGCTGACGCCGGGCTTCGGCGCGGCCGAGATCGAGAACTGGGTCGGGTCGAGCGAGATGCTCGAATAGCTGGCGCTGGCGGAGACCGCGAGCGGCTTGTCGACCACGAGGGCGCGGTAGAGATAGGAATTGCTGCCGCTGCCCATCAGCTGCGCCAGCACGTCGAGGGCTGCGCTCTCGCCGGCTGCGGCCGTCGTTGCGGAAGGTGCCAGATAGTAGCGGCGCAGGCTCGGCTGCTCCACGAGCGGGTCGGCCAGCGTGACGGTGCGCGGGGCGGCGGGCTCGGGCTCCTGCGGGCGCACGCGGCGCGCCGGTATCGCGGGCTGGGCCGGAATGGCGCCGAAATTGCGCTCGACCAGCGGACGGATGTCGGCGGCTTCCACGTCGCCGGCGATCACCAGGATCGCGTTGTTCGGCGCGTAGAAGCGGCGGTAGAAGGCCAGCGCGTCCTCGCGATCGAGCTTCTCGATCTCTTGCCGCCAACCGATGATCGGCCGTCCATAGGGGTGATTGAGATAGAGCGCTCTCTCGATCTGTTCGTTCAACCGCGCTCCGGGGCTGTTGGCGACCCGCATGTTGTACTCTTCGAGCACGACGTCGCGTTCCGGCAGCACGTCCTCATTCTTGAGGATCAGGCCGGTCATGCGATCGGCCTCGAACTCCATCATGGTCGGCAACTGCTCCTTCGGCACGCGCTGGTAGTAGTTGGTGCCGTCGACCGAGGTCGAGGCGTTATCGTTGCCGCCGACCCGAAACACGTTTTGGGAGAATTCGCCGAGCGGGTGCTTCTCCGTGCCCTTAAACATCAGGTGTTCGAGAAAATGGGCGAGCCCGGATTTGCCCGGCTCCTCATCTGCGGAGCCCACTTTGTACCAGATCATCTGCGTCACCACCGGTGTCCGATGGTCAGGGATTACGACCACCTGCAGGCCGTTGCCAAGCGTAAAGCTGGTGAGGGGCATGGACTTCGCAAGAGTCTCGGCTGAGGCGCCATCTATTAAGAAGGCGCGCATCAGCACCAGTGCTAGAACGCAAACGACCGTTCGAGGTGAGGACGTCGGCAGCATTGACAGCAGTCGCTGTCGAATTTTCGAAAGGAAAGACCGATCGTGCGGCCGATTGGATGCGGCATCATTATCAATATCGTTCGTCAGCTGCGGGATCGGGACGGCTTTTTGCAAGCTACATTGCATTTCGGTCTGGATGAGGAATGAGGTCATCATCGAAGTCATCTAGAGGATGCTCCATGCTTTTGGCTATCAATCGACAGATCGCGCTTGCTCCAGGGGATACCATCGGCCGGCGCGTCGGCGGCTAACCCAAAAGCATCAGTCGTGCCAAAGAAGAAACTGTTTAAATTACAGCGTGGTCACCCGAAGCACTCTGTCCGTATCTTTACACATCGTCGTACATCAGACACGGTGTGGCTATCTAGGGACCCCTCTTTTGCGGACCCGCTTGGCGTTACTGGTGCCGACCACTATGTGTAGCAGGAGACTCTAGAATGGCATGATCGAGTGCATGGGTGGCCGCGATCAGCGCCAGTCCGAGAGCTTGTGCAAGGTCCCCGTGCAGTGCCACAAGCGCGCGAGTTTTCATGCGCTAGACTAAACATGCGATGGCAATTCCTCGTGACGTCGAGGGGACAGTTTTGCACCGCGCGCGACATCAAGCATTCACGTGTCGAAAATCGTCGCGATGTTTCTTTTTCTGATAAAAGCGGCGGCATTTGTGAATGCGTATAGCGCGACGATCTGGGTCGGAAGAGCGCGGCGATCAGGATGGCGAGTCAGTGTCGCGGCGCGATGATGATCGC